>JAYXXU010000271.1:0-2614 GCA_036019135.1 Pseudomonadota bacterium
TAATGTTTCTAGGTTTTTATAAGACTCACCATCAGGCAAAATACAGGTGGCTACTGCCAATCCAGCGGACTGCAATGCCTGCTGATAACGCGCCAAATACAACGGTGCAACTGTCGTGTTACTCACAATCATCACTTGTCGTCCAGCAATATGCGGCAACAGTAGGGCTTGCACAGATAAATCCGTACCAATATGAATTGGGTAGCTGCGTGTATCTAACGAAACCTGTAATGTTTGCATAGCACCGTCGATCAAAAACTATTCAGGCGCTATTTTAGCGTGTTTGAACTGACCAATTGAATGATTTTTTGTGCAAGATCTTTGGCTGACCCATCAAGCGTTGGCACAATATAATGCGCAATTTCACGATAATATGGATCACGCAAATCCAATAGTTCTTGTAGCTTTTTTTCTGGATCATCAGTTTGCAGTAAAGGACGATTGCGATCTCTGGCTGTGCGAGCCAATTGCATGGATACGGGGGTGTATAAATAAATCACGATCCCATGCTGATGCAAATGCTGACGATTGCTGGGGCGCATTACCACCCCACCACCCGTTGCAAGTACGAGGTTCTGACGCTGAGTCAAATCCGCAATGACCGCTTGCTCGCGTTGACGAAACCCTTCCTCGCCTTCTTTTTCAAAAATCCAAGGAATTGTTGCACCCGTACGCTGCTCAATCTCATGATCACTATCTAAAAATGGCCGATCAAGCAGATCAGCCAAATGCCGGCCTACCGTGGTTTTGCCAGCCCCCATAGGGCCGACCAAAAACAAATTACGCTCCACTGGTTGCGGCATATGACTGATTCACTCTTCGCCCATATTAACGACCTGTATTACTCTCGCTAACCAGTCGAGGCGTTACAAAGATCAATAGCTCTTGCTTATTATTGGACTGCATGTCCTTGCGGAACAAGCGGCCAACATAAGGCAAGTCACCAAGGAATGGCGTTTTTAACGTGCCTTTGGTGGTTTGATTTTGAAAGATACCACCCAACACGACAGTTTGACCATCATCTACCAACACATTGGTAGCAACACGGTTGGTATCGATGGCACGAATACCTGTCGGCTGAATCTCACCTGGTGAGTCACTGTTTACGAACAACTCCATACCAATTCGACCATCAGGTGTGATACTTGGTGTGACCTCAAGACTTAGCTCAGCATTGATAAACTGAATCGCGGTTGCACCACTCGACGTTGCAGTCTGATATGGAATCTGAGTGCCTGCAGCAACACGAGCTTTTTGCTTATCGGTTGTCAATACCTTCGGTGTAGCAACAATTTCACCTTTGCCATCCGCTTGTAATGCCGACAACTCTAGATCCAAAATCACATCCGACATGTTGAGTAGTCCTAATGCGATTCGACTTGCACCTGCACCTGTCACGCCCATATCCACGTTCAAATTCTGTGGACGCTCAATAGTGATTTTCCCCTCATCATCGGGCTCACGCAGATTCCATAAGGTAGTATCACTACCACCAATCTGAGTACGTCCATGACCAACGCCAGCATGGGTCACAGGATTAGACAGCACGCCCCACTTTACCCCCAGCTCTTTACTAAAACTATCCGTTGCACGCACAATCCGTGCCTCAATCATCACTTGACGAACAGGTATATCGAGCTTCAGAATTAGCTCACGAATTTCATCTATCTTACGTGCCGTATCCTGAATGATCAGTGTATTGGTACGCACATCCACTGACATCGTGCCACGAGATGACAGTAAACTGCCTACATTCGCTTCTGACCCTCTGCCTGTTTGCCCTTGACTACCCGTACCACCGTTATTCTTACCTGATGTAATCAAATTCTGAATATCAGAAGCTTTAGCATAGCTGAGTTGGATATATTCCGTCTGTAATGGTGCGAGCTGCTGTACCTGTTGATTGGCTTGAATTTCCAGCTTCTCACGAGCCGCAATTTCTTCAGCAGGCGCAATCATGATCACATTACCTGACTTACGCTGATCTAGTCCCTTGGTGCGTAGAATGATATCCAACGCTTGATCCCAAGGCACATTCTGCAACCGAATGGTGATTCGACCCTGTACTGTGTCACTGGCAACCAAGTTTTGCTTGGTAAAGTCCGCAACCAGCTGTAGTACCGAACGCACTTCAATATCTTGGAAATCCATTGATAAACGCTCACCTGTATAGGCAGGCGGCTCAGCACGTTTCATCTCATCTTTGACTGGTCGCTTGACACTAATAGTGAGCTGATTATCAGCCTGATAGGCTAGGTATTCAAAATCACCTTGTGGCTGAATGACCAATACGCCATTACTGCCCTCATTATAGGCATCCACGACTCGAACAGGCGTTGCAAAGTCATTTACATCCAAACGGCGACGCAGATGATCAGGTAATTGGACACCTAAGAAACGAGCAATAATCTTACTACCCTGTTGCTGCACATCGACTGGCACATTTGGATCGGTTAACGCAACCAGAATCTGACCATCCCCACCAGCACCACGGCGAAAATCCACATTGGCAATCGCTGATGTTCGACGCTGTGCAGCTGGCACAGCTGCTACTGACTGCGCGGGCGCAACACGGTTAGGCGAGCTGACATTGACTGCTGCACCTAGATTGGCC
>JAYXXU010000272.1:0-6313 GCA_036019135.1 Pseudomonadota bacterium
CGGTGTCGGTGTCGGTGTCGGTGTCGGTGTCGGTGTCGGTGTCGGTGTCGGTGTCGGTGTCGGTGTCGGTGTCGGTGTCGGTGTCGGTGTCGGTGTCGGTGTCGGTGTCGGTGTCGGTGTCGGTCTGATAGCGGCCGTATTGAATTGCCCAACTATAAGCCTCACGCAACTGGATAAACTGTTCGGGCTGTTCTTCCTGATCAATCGTTTTCAAAGCTTTGGCGTAGGCTTTTTTAATCGTTTTTTCATCATTGGTGGGTTCGATATTTAAAAAAGCCCAATAGTTCATGGCATGGATCCGATTATGCTGAATCTTTGCAGGGTTTGACATGATTCATGTGTTTTACCTGATGAGCTGAGTAATGATTAGGTGACAGTTGCCGTGGCTTGGGGTAGCCGCACGGCGCACTATCTCACTCAATTTTGTACTCAATCCCATAGTTCAGAGATGGGTGTGCTCCATGCAAAGCGGTGTGCGACTTGAGCTTGTAAGAGCTCTGCACAGGCCAAGGCATCCGTCACAGCATGGTGTGGGCGATAGTGCGGCAGCCCATAACGGGTTCGGCTATCTGCCAAACGAATTGAAGTCTTGGGCTGACCTAATAGTTTTTGCCAAAAAGATGGTGCGCCATGTCGATATAGGCGGGCTTCTAGCGACATCGTATCAATGACGGGGAAGTGAATCCCTTCGCCGATCCGTGCTTTGAGTGCAGCATCTAAGAATTGCCGCTCTATGCCTGCATGATGCACAACCATGACATGCCCTGCCATCTGCTGAAGTAGGGTATCGAGTATGCTAAGCAAATCAGGAGCATCTGCTACAGCACTATGCGTAATCCCATGAATCACAATACTATCATGGCGCAAGTTAAAACGTGGCTTCAAGATCCAATAATGGATCTGATGGCACTGAATCCGATCCAGTCGCATAGGCACGAGGCCAATACTCACAATGCCATTTTGCTTAGGGTCAAGTCCAGTGGTTTCAAAGTCCATGGCTAATAACGGGACATCACCAATCGGGGTTTCTGGTGCAACAATGCCAGCTTGATAGTAACGTTTTAATCGCAAGTCACGTGTTTCGGCCGCTTGTTTTTGGAAAAAATCCGCACGATTACGCGTGTTATCGCGTTGTGGCTGATCGACTGGTTTACCGAGATACAGCATGGTTGATCCTCAGCTGATTCGAATGGATTGATAATGAAATTTTAAGAAGCGCTGAGCATCACTGAGTACCTTAAAGGCATCTTTTAGGGTTTTGCGCTCAAACTCTGATAGCTGCTCAGGTTGAATCGCATTATCTGCCACTTGACCTGCTCGTAGCGCAAGTGCTTGATGGCGAATCCTCACCATAGAGATGATTTCCATTGCAGCGTGCAAATCCTGCCCTCTGCCTTGTGGCAGGATGTTTGCTGCGATGATGGCATCTAAACGCTCAAAAGAGTTTTTGGCTGTTGCACCAATCGCCAACGCATGAATGCGAATGAGGTCAGCCATGGGTGCAGTGCCACGTCGTTTAATATTTAGGGTGTGTTGTTGTCGTCCATCAGTCTCCATGACGAAGTCTTGAAAAAAACCCAAAGGAGGTGTGCGGCTGAGTGCATTTTTGGCCATGCAAGCCAAAAAACGTGGCTGTTGCTGTGCCTGCTTTTTGATTTGCTCATTTAGCTGCTTGGCCCAGTGAACTTGCCCCCAAACGCCATCTAAATCAAAAAAAATACCACTGTGTAGGAGTTTTTCGGGGGTGGGTTGGGTGATCCAGTTCTGAAAGTAGTTTTGCCAAACAGGCAAAGGCTGTCGCCACTGTGGGTTGGTCGCCATGATCTGGCCTGTACAGTAGGGATAGCCACAGGCATTCAGACCGTCGCAGACAAACTGTGCCAACTGGGCAAAGTAAGCATCGTGCTGCTTCGGATCAAAATCAGGATGTAGCACCAGTGCATTGTCTTGGTCGGTGACAATCAGTTGCTCATCTCGTGCCATAGAGCCTAATGCCAAAAAACAATAGGGCACAGGTGGTGCACCAAGCTGCTGTTCTGCCAGCTCAAGCAGCCGCTGTTTAAAGCTACGCCCAATGGCTGCCATCGCCGCGCCAATCATCTGAGAGTTGGCATCCTCATGCACCATACGCAAAAAACAGGCTTGAACGTCAGCCTTGAGGTTGGCCAAGCCCTCGACATCGCTTTGTCGAAAGATATTATTCACCACATACAGGCTGTTTTGCGACTCATAGCGCACCATATCCGACATGGTAATCATTCCTATCGGACGATCTTGTTTAAGGATCGGTAGATGCTGCAATTGGTGGCGTAGCATCAGCATCATGGCTTCAAACACAAACTGATGGTGTTCGATCCGAATCAAGTCGCTACTCATCACCTGTGCCACAGGAGTGGACAATGCTAGGTTTTGTGCAATCACCCGCGTGCGGAGGTCTTGATCCGTGATAATGCCACACAGGTGAGGTGAGCTATCGGCAAGCTGTTGTGTAATCAGAAGCGCTGAGACATTGTGTTCTGTCATCAGTTGCGCGGCCTGTTGGACGCTCGCGGCTTGATCAAGCATGATGGGTGGCTGTTGGATCAGGGTGCTGACCTTGGCGGTCATTAACTCATTGGCGTTGGTATAACGCGCCACCGCAGTTTTAAGGCGGGTGTGATCATCGACTTCGACATAATCCGCAAAATGCTCAAATTGGCTAAAGAGCTGCATAAATACAGCATCAGGGATCAAATAAAGCAAACTGTCTTCCAGTGCTGTAGCAGGAAAACGGACTTTGTGTTGCTGGAGCAGCCCCATTTCACCAAAAAAACCACCTTCGCTGAGCCGATTGTAGAGTTCACCCGTACGACGAAATGTTTCAACTGCACCGCTGCGCACGACATATAAAGCATCAATCGGATCATTAAAGCTGAGAATAGACTGGCCAGCTTTAAAGTAGCTGATCTGCGTTTGGCGGGCGACATCGGCAAGGATGTTTTCTGGTAATTCTTTAAAAGGGGAAAAGCGCTGATAAAAATCAAAAATCTCAATTTGTTCAATTTGCATCGCGCTAAACCCCAAGCATCACGACATGGACAATTCGTCAACACTCCCCAGAGTGCTAAACATCATGCGCAGCATGTCGGCTCAGTACATGCATGCGAATGATGTATCAGGTTAGCTGGCGCGTGGTTCAGATGCGAGGCCTTTTAACAAGGCCACACACGACACCAAAAGGACTACCGTAAACGGAAACCCTGTTGAGACTGCCATGGCTTGTAAGGCTGTCAATCCACCACCTAGAATCAGCGCAATCGCAACCAAGCCCTCAAAGCTACACCAAAACACGCGCTGAGGTGTTGGCGCATCTACTTTACCCCCAGCAGCAATGGTATCAATGACCAAGGAGCCTGAGTCTGATGAGGTCACAAAGAACACAATCACCAAAATGATAGCAATCAATGAGGTCAGTTGCGCCCAAGGCAATGCATCCAACATACTGAACAGTTGTAGTGGTAGTGCTGCATCTGCAGCGGCGCGATAGCCGTCTTGTACCACTTGCTGGATGGCTGTGCTGCCAAAAACCGTCATCCACAGCACACAAGCCAATGATGGAATCAGCAAGACACAGGTAATAAACTCACGCACGGTACGTCCACGAGAAACCCGCGCAATAAACATCCCCACAAATGGTGACCAAGAAATCCACCATGCCCAATAAAACGCTGTCCAGCCCTGTGCAAAGTTACTGTCTTCGCGCCCAATCGGGTTGGCCAAGGCAGGCAGATACTGCAAATAAGCGCCAAGGTTAGCAAAAAATCCACTGAGGATTGCCAATGTCGGGCCAACGATAATCACAAATAACAAGAGCAGCCCTGCCAATGCCATGTTGATTTCAGACAGTCGTTTTACCCCCGCATTTAGCCCAGCCACGACCGAAATTAAAGCAATCAGCGTGATGGCAATCACCAAGATAATTTCGGTAGTCGTGCCTGTTGGGAGGCCGAATAGATAGCTTAAGCCTGCGCTGGCTTGTGATGCGCCTAGACCCAAGGATGTGGCTAAACCAAATAATGTCGCCAGCACGGCCAAAATATCAATAATATGACCAGGCCAACCCCAGACCCGCTCTCCCAAAATCGGATAAAAAATTGACCGAATGGTCAGCGGTAAGCCTTTGTTAAACGAAAATAATGCCAGTCCCAGTGCCAAAACAGCATAAATGGCCCAAGGGTGTAATGCCCAATGATAAATGGTTGCGGCCATTGCCAAGCGTTCAGCACCTGCCGCATCGCCCATTGCACCGCTTAATGGAGACCAATCGGTACGAACGCCATTTTCAAGGCTCGTCCCTGCATAAGCACTGCTAAAATGGGATAGCGGCTCGGACACGCCGTAGAACATCAAGCCAATGCCCATCCCAGCAGCAAATAGCATGGCGAACCATCCCGCATAGCTATAGTCAGGCTTGGCCTCAGTGCCGCCTAGGCGTACTTTGCCTAATGGTGAAACCACCAAGAATAAACAGAGCAACACAAAGATATTGGCCGCAGAGATAAAAAACCAATCCAGATTGGTAGTCAACCAGTTTCGCAGTCCCCCAAACAATGGCTCAACTTGGGTTTGAAAGATCAGTGTCAATAACACGAACATGATCACCGCAAGTCCAGAAATCAAAAATACACGGTTATGAATGTCTAACCCAAATGGGCCAACTTTAACAATAATATTGTCTTGGCCAACTTGATAATCAGTATCAATCGGATTGACCAAGCCATCGGGTTTCATTAAATCTTGTTCATCACTCATCAGACGATCCTCTTGAGATGGTGGCGCAATACTTCAGACAGCAGTTCAGCACCGTGTTAGAAGTAGTAGCCAAGATTGATATTGAAGCGTTGTTCAGATTGATGGCTGTCACCAGATGCACTGCCACCCACAAAGGGCTGGTTGCGGGCATGAACCCAATCGACATAACTAAAAAATTTACCTGCACTGACGGATACGCCAGTCACGTTCATGATGGTATCCGCGGTTCGATCAGACTTGTCATAGACACGGCCATAGTTGTTGTAGAACTGCAAGTCAGTAATCGGCCCTAAACGAACAGGCAGGTTGTAGGCAATATTTGCTGTTGTGGACTTGGCTTGGGCGGAAATCGAGTCATAAAAACCGTAAGCCCCAACAGCCATACGCTGGATGCCATCGACATCATATTGATACTGGCTATGCTGTAGCTGGAAGTTCCAGCGATCATAGCTGCTGTTGAGGTGTACCGCCCAAGCATCATAATCACCGACACGGCGTGTTCCATCATGTAAGCCGCCGATTAAGCCAGATGCGCCGATCTCAGTGTTGATTACGCCATGCTTCATATGATAGGCCACTCGGCCAGCAGAGGTATTGTACTCACCAATCGGCTGATTTGGATCATCAAAAATCCCATCGGAGGTTTGGCGTAGCCCGACGACGTCATAGGAGTAACGGTCTGTTCGATCATCGACATAACCATCAACCCCACCTAGCTCATCGTTTTTATAAAAGCCCAGATCAAGCTGCCAATTGTCTTTGATCTGTCGTGAAATCAATATGCCTAAGTCATGGTCATCTTCTAGGCCAAGATAGTAGTTGGTGCTAAAAAAATAGTTGTGTGAGTTGTAAGCTTTATTGCCAAACTGCACAGGAGTAATCCCCGCTTTAATTTGCCAATCTGGCATAAATTCATAGCCAACCCATGCATATTTAACTGCAGTCATATAATCAAAAAAACGAATTTCACCACCCAGTAAAATATCATCAATTTCACCACTTAAATTCAATCTAAAAATATCAAAATCAAAGTCGCCATTTCGGCTTTTATTGCCCTCATCATATGAGGTATAGCTGTAATTCGTACGAATTGCGCCACCAAATTGGATTCCTTCTTGTTTGGGTTCTTCCGCTATGGTTGTCAGAGGGGCGGGTTCGACGGTTGTCTCGGTCTCAAGGGCGAGGGGGGATTGTTGCTGTGATGGCTTGACTGATGTATCAGACGCTTGCTGGTTTTCTGAGGTGGAGTTTTGAGCATTTAAACGTGCCTCAATACTGGCCATTTGCTGCTTGAGCTGCGTTAGCTGTTGTCTCAGATCGGTATCGTCTGCATATGTTGTCGCGGTGATAGAGGAAAATACGCAAAATACGGCGATACGTTGAGGTGCTGTCATCATATATTCGCTCGACTGATTAAAACAAAAATCATAGAAACCCTAACGGAATATAGTTTTTGTTTCAAATCGTATGCGGTTTTTTGTAAAAAAAGCATTCTAGTGTTATTTTTTATTGGTTTTATTGA
>JAYXXU010000273.1:0-8274 GCA_036019135.1 Pseudomonadota bacterium
TTGGGTGAGGACTTTTCAAGCGATGCTGACATTCAAACTTGTCAACTGCATTAACTGTATGGTCAGTGTGCCTGACAAACAGACACTGGCAGTGCTATAGTTTCGCCCTAAACGACACGGCAACCTATTGCCGTCTTTGACCTTTGAGACCGAGAGTAAGATGGACGATCAAGCCCTAAAAAAAGCCGCACTGGATTACCACGAATTCCCACAGCCGGGCAAGATCAGTGTGACCCCTAGCAAACAACTGGTCAATCAGCGCGATCTCGCTCTTGCCTACTCACCTGGTGTCGCCGCGCCCTGCCTTGAAATTGAGCGTGATCCCTCAACAGCCGCACGCTATACCGCTCGCGGTAACTTGGTCGCAGTCATCACCAACGGCACTGCCGTATTGGGTTTGGGTAATATCGGTCCACTGGCGTCTAAACCCGTCATGGAAGGTAAAGGCGTGCTGTTCAAAAAGTTTGCGGGTGTGGATGTTTTTGATATCGAGATTGATGAAAACGACCCCGATAAATTGGTCGATATCATTGCCTCACTTGAGCCAACATTTGGGGGCATCAACCTTGAAGACATCAAAGCGCCTGAATGTTTTTATATTGAGAAAAAACTGCGCGAGCGGATGAAAATCCCCGTGTTCCATGACGATCAACATGGCACGAGTATCATTGTTGGTGCGGGCTTGTTAAATGCGCTGGAATTGGTTGGCAAAGACATTGGCAATATCAAGATCGTCGCATCTGGCGCTGGGGCAGCAGCGATTTCTTGTCTAGACTTGCTCTGCTCTCTTGGGGTTAAGCGCGAGAATATCATCGTTGCTGACTCACGCGGCTTGATTACCCATGCACGCCTTGCAACATTAGATGAAAGCAAAGCGCGCTATGCACAAGACATTCCTTATACCCAGCTCAGCGAAGTCATCGCTGGCGCGGACATGTTCTTGGGGCTATCGACAGCGGGGATTTTGACCCCTCAAATGGTCGAAACAATGGCGGCTGATCCAATTATTTTTGCACTCGCCAATCCTAATCCTGAGATTTTACCCGAGCATGCCAAAGCCGTTCGGCCAGATGCCATCATTGCAACAGGACGCTCAGATTATCCCAATCAGGTCAACAATGCGCTGTGCTTTCCATATATCTTCCGAGGTGCATTGGATGTTGGGGCAACCACCGTCAACGAGGATATGAAAATCGCCTGTGTGCATGCCATTGCGCAGATGGCACACATTGAATCCAATGCCAAAACCTATGATGAACAAACCAAGCATTTTGGCCGTGAATATCTAATTCCTGGCGCACTAGATCCACGCCTGATTTTGGCGATTGCACCTGCTGTTGCGCAGGCGGCAATGGACTCTGGGGTTGCAACCCGTCCCATCACTGACTTTGCCGCTTATCGTCAGCGCTTGTCAGAGTTTGTTTATAACTCGGCATTCTTGATGAAGCCTGTCTATGCTCGTGCCAAAAACGATCCAAAACGTATCGTATTTTGTGAAGGCGAAGATGCAACTGTCTTACGCGGTGTTCAGATTGTAGTTGATGAAGGTCTGGCTAAGCCGATTTTGGTCGGTCGTCCAGCCGTGGTAGAGGCCAATATCCAAAAACTGGGGCTACGCCTAAAAGCGGGTGTGGACTTTGAGATGGTCAACCAAGATGATGACCCGCGCTACAAGGAATACTGGCAGCATTACTACAACCTGATGCAACGACGCGGTATTGGCCTTGAATTGGCCAAACGCGAAGTGCGCCGCCGTACCACATTGATTGGTGCGTTGTTGGTGCAGTTTGGGGTTGCTGAAGGCATGATTTGTGGCACCTTTGGTTATTACGACCTGCATCTCGACTACATCCGTGATGTGATCGGTACGCGTGAAGGTGTTAGCAATCTGTATGCCATGAATGTGGTGATGATGGGTGATCGCAATTTGTTTATTGCTGATACTTATGTCAACCCAGACCCAACTGCGGCTGAATTGACCGAAATGACGCTACTGGCGGCTGAAGAAGTACGGCGCTTTGGTTTGGAACCAAAAGTAGCCCTACTCTCCCACTCCAGCTTTGGCAGTTCAGATGCACCAAGCGCCCAAAAAATGCGTGATACCTATCGGATGCTGGCCGAAATCGCCCCTGACCTCGAAGTGGAAGGTGAAATGCATGGCGATGCAGCAGTGGATGATACGGTTCGCTTGACAGAGTTCCCCAACTCTCGCTATCGCGGCTCAGCCAACTTGTTGATTATGCCAACACTAGATGCAGCAAATATTGCCTTTAACCTGCTTAAAGCCACCGCTGGCTCAAATGTCACGGTTGGACCAATATTATTGGGTGCAGGCAAACCCGTGCATGTCTTAACACCAACAGCGACCCCACGCCGCGTGGTGAATATGACTGCGCTCACCGTGGCCGAAATCCAACACGTTGAGCAATTCGGCCAGTAATCGTCACACAAATGCCCTAATTGTTTCACGGTTTGAAACCGATTAGGGCTTGTCTCTGCCTCTGTACTAGACCATTATTTGGGGTTAGACAGGGGCATTTTTCATGGAAATCTATCTGGTCGGAGGTGCAGTTCGGGATGCACAACTCAATCGACCCATTACGGAGCGCGACTATGTGGTCGTGGGTACGACTCCCGAGCAAATGATTGCCGCAGGTTATAAACCTGTCGGCAAAGATTTTCCGGTGTTCTTACATCCTGAGACTCACGAAGAATACGCACTCGCCCGAACCGAGCGCAAAAACGGTCGGGGTTATGCTGGCTTTAGCTTTTATACCTCTCCTGATCTCACGCTTGAACAAGATCTGATTCGCCGTGATCTGACCATCAATGCTATGGCGCAAACTGAAGATGGTCAAATCATTGACCCATTTGGTGGCCTCAAAGACCTTGATCAACGTATCTTACGCCATGTCTCGGATGCATTTGTTGAAGACCCATTGCGGGTATTACGCGTTGCGCGCTTTGCAGCACGTTATGCGCCGTTGGGTTTTCGTATTGCGCCTGAGACGCTGCATCTGATGCAGCAATTGGTCAATAGCGGCGAGCTAGATGCCCTTACGCCAGAGCGGGTGTGGAAAGAAACCGAACGGGCATTGGAAGAAGATCGCGCCGATGTTTATATTGAGGTACTGCGCACCTGTGGGGCATTAAAAATCCTCATTCCTGAGCTAGATGCCCTGTTTGGTGTACCACAACGCCCACAACATCACCCTGAAGTCGACAGCGGCATTCACTCGCTAATGACTTTACAGCGTGCCTGTGAAGCGCAGTACACCACGCGTGTTCGTTGGGCAGCTTTGCTGCATGATGTTGGCAAGGCGCTGACCCCAGAAGATGAATGGCCAAGGCATCACCAACATGAGGAACGTGGCATTGATCCTGTGCGGGAGATTTGCAAGCGCTTCCGAGTGCCAACTGCCTATCGTGAACTAGCGGAACTGGTCTGTCGTGAGCACCTGATGTGTCATCGTGTTCAGGATTTGCGGGCGGGTACGGTGTGGCGACTGTTACAACGGCTGGATGTGTTGCGCAAGCCTGAGCGAGTTGAAGAGTTTATTCAATGCTGCCAATGCGATGCACGCGGTCGACTAGGCTTAGAAGACCGCCCTTACCCGCAAGCAGATTTTATTCGGCAAGCCATGCAGTTGGTACGCCAGATTCGAGCCAATGACCTCCCAGCGAATCTCAACGGCTACAGTATTGGTGAAGCCCTAGTCAATGCACGGATCGAAGCGATTCGACAGTTCAAGCTCAGCTTGCCCAAACCGTTGCCTGCACCACTGCCTAACCATCCGCCACAATCTGCGGCACTATGATTGGCGCGGGCCGTGTTGTCGGCAGTCTGGTTTCGTTTAGTCCGCGTGCGACCATGTCGAATATGGTCGTGCGATCAAAGCCGAATTAAAATAACGAGGATCATCAGATACTTCTTGACCTAGCCAGTCGGGTCGAGCAAACACCTGATCCGCGCTAGACAATTCAATTTCTGCAACCACTAGTCCTGTATTTTGACCAAAAAACTCATCCACCTCCCACACCAAATCGGCGTATTGGATGCGATAGCGCTGCTTTTCGATCAGCGGCTGTAAACACAACTGATCCAATAACTGCATCGCATCAGCTAAAGGAATCGGATATTCAAACTCAGCACGCGCAATGCCCTGCGTTCGACCTTTAATCGTGAGCCAACCTTGATCACCCAATACGCGCACCCGAACAGTACGATCTGGCTGATCGGACAAATATCCCTGCCGAATCAACTGTGCTTGGCCAGCATCTTGCCGCCAATGCCCCCCACTAAGCAAAAATTTACGCTCAATCTCCACTGCCATACGCCATTAGCCCCTGCTTAAATCGCCCCAAACTGCGTATGTAACCGTCGATAATAGGCATATAAATTTGGATGTTGCTCATCGACTTTCAAACCTGCCAGACGACCAAAATCCAATCCAGCATACAAAGTCAAATCAGCCACACTCAACTGATTGGCATACAGGTATTCTTGGCCGGTCAACAACCGCTCAAAGTAATCAAACCGTTGTAATGCCCGCCGCCGTGCCACTGGCGCAAACTCTGGCAACTGTTCCAGCTTACCCGCCCAAAATGGATGACCATGCTGAAAGGCCAGCATCAACGGATACAACACCTCAAACTCAGCCTGTCGATTCAGTTGCTCAATCATCGCTTGTGCAATGACCGTTTGGCCAAATAAAGCAGGCTCAGGATAAGTCAGCTCCAGATACCGACAAATCGCCATTGAATCCGCAATCACCGTGCCATCATCTAACTGTAACGCAGGCAATTGACCCAAAGGATTGATCTCAAGATAGTCTTGTTGACGGTTTTCGAGACTCGCCAAATCAATCTGAATGAGCTCAAGACCCACCTCACTGAGATCCAACCCCTTGGCTGCCAAAAACAATTGAACTCGCCGTGGGTTAGGCGCACGCATCGTCACATACAGCTTCATGCAATCATCATCCTTTATTGTACTGTCGACTAGGATCATGCCAGACCAGACATGATCCTTGCGGGAAAGATTGCAGTATATACATAGTGCCTAGCGATTAAAAAACCAATCGTCATTCCACTCGTTCGAACGTGATGGTGCTGGTGATTGATTGGCCTCTGGTGAGGGGCGCTCTCGAACCGTCACATCTAAGGTCAGTGTTTGTTCAGCACGTACAATATCCAGCTTGACTGTTGTATCAGGCCTAATCTGTCCAACCCGCTGAATCAATTGTGCCGCAGAGGTCACTGGCTGATCATTAACACGCAAAATTCGATCCGCTGCTCTCAAGCCCGCTTGTGCCGCTGGACCATCCTTCAACACCCCAACGACCAAGACCCCTGCTGGCACGTCATTGGATTGAGTCACTGGTGCATCTGCACCAACCTCAATCCCTAACCAGCCACGCGATACCTTGCCATACTGAATAATGTCATTCATGACCTGCTGTGCCAAATCTACAGGAATTGCAAATCCAATCCCCATCGATCCACCCGAGCGTGAAAAAATCGCGGTATTAATCCCGACCAAATTACCAGCCACATCAATCAATGCACCACCTGAATTACCAGGATTAATGGCAGCATCCGTCTGGATGAAGTCTTCATAGGTATTGATGCCCAACCCCGAACGACCCATCGCCGAAATAATACCTTGGGTCACCGTCTGCCCCACACCGAAGGGATTACCAATTGCCAACACCACATCACCGACTTGGCTTGGGGCTTTCTTAAACGGTAAAACGGGTAGATTATTGCGTTCAACTTTGAGTACAGCCAAGTCGCTTTCAGGATCAGTGCCAACCACAGCCGCTTCAATCCGCTGGCCATCTTGAAACGCAATGACAATGCTATCCGCTTGCGCCACCACATGATTATTGGTCAAAATATAACCATCCGAGCTAACAATCACACCAGATCCCAAGTTGGTCGCATCCTCCGCCTGTTGCTCTGGTAACGGCTGTCCTTGGAACTCAAAAAACCGCCGTAAAAATGGATCTGCAATCTGGGGATGGGCTTTGATTTTTTGGGTGGTATAAATATTCACCACCGCAGGACTCGCCACTTGCACCGCAGCATGATAGGACACAACACCACTAGCAGCATTTTGGACAACCAAGGGTCGTTGATTTTGCACAACAGCAGTCTCAGGCTGAGTTTGCCACTGACGCTGCAACATCGCGAAACATCCGATCACGACAATCAGTAGTAGCCAAGGCAACCACATGACGGCTCGACGCACAGTATTCTTCCTTCTTAAACGCGTGAAAAAATCGGCACTGACGTTATACTATTCAATCAGCGCCATACTGCTCTAGCCTAGCGACTTAGGCGGTGAGGATCTTTGGTATTTGTGAAATTTTTTATGCCAAAATAGTCAGACAGTCGAACAGGGAGTATTAGACATGATGTCTATTGAGCTAGGCCGCATCGTTGAGTGGTGTCATCACACACTCGCAGTCGATGCCTTTCGTGATTATTGCCCCAATGGGTTACAGGTTGAGGCCAATACACACGTCACCAAAGTCATCAGTGCGGTCAGTGCCAGCCAAAGCGTCATTGAATTGGCGATTCAGGCAGAGGCTGATTTATTGTTGGTGCATCACGGTTATTTTTGGAAAGGTGAAGATCCTGCGCTGACAGGCATGAAAGCAGCTCGTATTCGTCAACTGATGCGGCATGGTATCTCACTACTGGCCTATCACCTGCCACTCGACGCACATCCCACACTCGGCAATAATGCCGCGCTGGCACAACAGCTTGGCTTCGAAATCACAGGCGCACTCAATCCAGCAGAATCCCATCCGATTGGCAACGTAGGCGAATGCCTCGCCATGTCTGCCGCAGAAATGACCCTGCATCTATCCCAGCAGCTTGGCCGACCCGCCTTACACCTCGAAGGTCGCAGTGACATTATTCAACGGGTTGGCTGGTGTACGGGTGCAGCACAAGACATGATTCATCTGGCACATGCTCAAGGCTGCGACGCGTATATTTCAGGTGAAGTCAGTGAGCGCACATTTTATGAGGCGCAAGAGTTGGGCATTCATTATTTTGCTTGTGGTCACCATGCAACAGAACGTGGCGGCGTACAACGGCTCGGTCAAGCCTTATCGGAGGAATTTGCGATTCCTGTCCAATTTGTGGATACCGCCAATCCGATTTAGCACAGCTCAACAGGCAGCATGCTGTTTTTTTCAGCATGTTGCGCTGATTTTTTACCCAGTGCAACAGACACTCAACAGTTGCAGACTTGCCAAGTGACTGGCCTTACGGCAAGGTAAACGGGCTTGATTCACACCTCAAAAACCACTGTGTTTTTGCACTGCAAACAATTGGAGAGAAATATGGCTGTATTGGTAGGCAAGCCCGCCCCAGACTTTAATGTTGCTGCTGTTCTTGCAAATGGCGAAATCGTCGATAGCTACTGTTTTTCTGAAGCCAGCAAAGGCAAGTACGCCTTGGTGTTCTTTTATCCACTCGACTTTACCTTTGTCTGTCCATCGGAATTGATCGCCCTTGATCATAAGATGGACGAGTTCACCGCTCGCAATGTCGAAGTCGTAGGGGTTTCGATTGACTCACAATTCACCCATAACGCATGGCGCAATACGCCTGTTGACCAAGGCGGGATTGGTGCAGTCAAATACACCTTGGCTGCGGATACCAAGCATGAAATCGCCAAAGCCTACGATGTCGAATCCGAAGGCGGCGTTGCATTCCGTGGTGCATTCATCATCGATCAAGACGGCATTGTTCGCTCACAAATCGTCAATGACCTACCGCTTGGCCGTAATATGGACGAGCTACTACGCTTGATTGATGCGCTCCAATTCACTGAAGCCCATGGCGAAGTCTGCCCAGCCAACTGGCAAAAAGGCGACAAAGGCATGACCGCCAGCCCCGAAGGTGTGGCAGCCTATCTCGGTGAAAATGCTGATAAACTATAACTGGTCTGGCCTGCATCATCTCTGATCACAGGCCAGCTCTTTTTTCTTGGGTGCTTTGAACCATCAAAACCCAGCAATCGCAAGGACTATTGATCATGTCAACCATTACACTGCCTGACCTTCCCTATGCCAAAGACGCACTACAGCCGCATATCAGTGCCGAAACCCTCGAGTTTCACCATGACAAGCATCACAATGCCTATGTGGTTAAGTTGAATGAGTTGATCACTGGCACCGATCTGGCAGGTCAAGATCTGGAAGCCATCATTCAAGCCAGCGCCAACGATGCCAGCAAAGCAGGTATCTTTAACCA
>JAYXXU010000274.1:0-2098 GCA_036019135.1 Pseudomonadota bacterium
ATCACCTGTGATAGAAATCCAATCATAAACAATAGATGGCCGACCACGGCAGTTACTTGGTAATACACTGCAACCCAGAAAATCAATGCCATTAAAATGCCAAACGCCCGCAATCGCCAACCATAAAAGTCATGCACATAGCGTTTTTCGATACAGGTCTGCAATATCCAGCAGCAAAACAAATAAAGCGCCAAGCCGACACAACCAATCCATGCATATTCGAGTGGGTAAGGCTGCCAAAAACCAACCTTCACCTCACCTGTAAAGGCAACCCCAATCATCACAGCAGACAACATCAGCACCACATGCGCATACCACCAGCGATAGACGTAGCGCTTTTCGACTTTGAATTGACCATTACCGACAAAATCAAAATAAATCCACGCCAAGACAAACAGTGCAAAACCACCCACCATGTAATTGACCAATACATCGGCCGAGACGTGATCAATGCCCTTGTCGGCTAAGGTGACCACCATTTTAAAGAACCCTTCACCTAACACGATTAGCATCAACAGCGCAAAACGCTCAGACAAATGTTCTATACGCGGCACAAATCGCTCAAACCGCATAATCCCGACCCGAGAAGAGACATATCCCACTTGTAACAACAGCAAAGCCACTCCCCAAGCGATATAGATCCAAGGAGCAGGAAGCAAAGCTGAGAGCAAAAATGCGACTGAAACCAGTGAAAAATTGCGTGCCATTTCACCAGATAAACACCGCTCTCCAACAGGGCTGTTGCGCTGAACCCGCCAATACATATAGGCCAAAATTGCCCGATTCAGGCCATAGGCCACCGCAAAATAGACCGCTCCGCTGCCCGTAATCTGTGGAATGGCAGCAGCTCCCAACATCACGGTACAGATCTGCAATGCCATCAAGCAACGATGCACCACATCATTGCTGACATACAGTGAGGTATAAAAAACCGTGTCACCCCATGCAATCCAAATCATTAAAAACAGCCCGACGAAGACTAAAAATCCGTCAAGCCCATGATGATGTCCCAGATAACTCCCAAGCAAAAAAATACACACCACATGAATCAAATCAAAAAACAACTCGATCCATGCCACATGATTGCTTTTGTGTGGGACATCTGCATGATGTTGCGGCGGCTGCCAAAGTATATGTTCTTGATTGTGATGGCTCATTGGATGCTACTCCCAAGTGAGGAGAGATGATGACATCGCAGTGTAGCCGATCTTATTCACCTAAAACACTTGGTAAGCCAGCACAGCTAACATGATCCACAGCACGATACTAGACAACAGATATGCTGTGAAACGATGAGTGACTCGATTATAGCTACAGTGAATGATGCTGTGCAGCGCTCTTAAAGCAACATACAGCCATGCCAGACTGAGCAATACGGGTGTTTCGGCTTGCAGTTGCATGGTCGCCAGACACAATCCATAAAACAGCACGGGCAACTCAAACAGATTGCGTAGATTATAGGCGGGATACTGAGCCTGCTCGGGCACAGCCGCCTGCATCAAATCTGGCGTTCGAATCGATTGTGGATCAACTTGGTGCTTAAGCAGGTATGGTAATCGTTTGGCATACAAACACACCCAGACCCCTGCGGTCACACCCATCATGGCCAACATCGGTTTAATCATGGTGTATTCCTCACAGTAAGTGTGGAATCACCTTAAGTATATTTAGCCGAAAACACATTGATATTTATCAAGACGAACGAAAATTTTGCTTCACTCGACTCAAAGCCTCAGCACTCAGACCCAAATAAGACGCCACATGGATATTCGGCATCTGTCGCACAATCGGCTCAGGCATCCACTCCATGAATTTTCGGTAACGATCCAGTGCGCGCTGATGCTGAATCATACGCAGTCGTTGCTCCATTGATAGATAGTGCCGTGCTGCCAGCTCGGTACGCAGCCGCTCCCAATCGGCAAAACACTCACGATCCAGCAACGCATGCAATGGTAATAAATAACCTGTCACCGCAGTGACGCACTGTACACTCTCGCCCGCAATCAACGCATGGCTATTTGCCGAACACCATGCCTGTGCCACAGCAGCAAACGGTACAGCCAAGCTGCCATCACATAAAAAACGTAAATTGATCTCA
>JAYXXU010000275.1:0-15626 GCA_036019135.1 Pseudomonadota bacterium
CAACGTGTATTGAGCAGTCCTGATGTCAAAAAAATTCGGTTTTTACCACTTAGACCCAGCATCGTCGATCCGAGTGTGTCAATTGCCAATGTTGGGCAAGTCAGTATCCAGCGCTATGCGCCAGTCGAGTTTTTGGTTTTTAAGCCGACAGGACCTGCCTATGTGTTAGGCGGCTATATTGAAGTTGAATTGGGTCTCACCTCTGCGGTACGTGACTTTAAGCGGGACTTAAAAATCCGTCTGGTTTTTTTGCTGATGTCGGCGATTGCTTTGTGGTTTTTGATTGGTTTGTGGACACGCCGAGCAGTTACGCCCTTAACACGTGTCAACCAATTGGCAGAGCAGCTACGACAGGGCAATCCTGTGGTGGCACGGCTTGAGCGCCATCCTGTAAAAGTGCAAGAGCTTGGTTTGCTCGAACGTGAGCTGGATGAGCTCTCAGCTCAAATCCAGACCTTTAAGCATCAGGTGCAGGATCTGAATCTGATGGTGGAGCAGTTGTGCCAACGTGAGCGAGTCGCACAGTCCAGCCGTGATCACTTTCAGGCCATGATCACCCATGAACTCAAATCCCCTCTGAATGCAATCTTGGGTGGTGTACAGTTACTCAAGACCAGTGCGTTGGATTCGCATCAATTGGACAACGTGCAACTGATTGCAGATGGTAGTCGCTATCTGAGCCAGTTACTGGATCAGGTGTTGGCGCTGTTGAGTTTGGAGCAAGGTCAGATCACCTTGCATCATGAGGTGTTTGATCCGATACAGGTCTTGAGCCAACTGATGGAGGAGCATCAGCCGCGTGCTTCGGCGCAACAATTGCCATTAGAATTAGATGTTCAACATACCCCTGTGATGTTGCATGCTGATGTGAGTAAGATCCATCAAATTCTGACTGCCTTGTTGGATAACGCCCTCAAGTTCACGCCACAAGGATCGGTACGGGTTAGCTCGTGGCTGGAGCAGCAACAAGAGGATTTGTTGATTTGGGTCTGTGAGGTTGCAGATACGGGCATTGGCATTGATGAAAAAGTCCATGCAGAAGTGTTTAAACCGTTTTTTCAGGTCGATACTACACAAACCCGCCGCTATGAAGGTGCTGGGATGGGCTTGGCTTTGGCACAGCGTTTGACCCAGATGATGGATGGGGAGTTGCGTCTGATTAGTCAGCCTGAGCAGGGCAGTCGCTTTCAACTGCGATTGCCTTTGCGTTACTGGCAGCATGCACAAGTGACGGATGTATTGACGGGGCGACGGATCGTGGTCTATGAGACGGGACATGCTGAGGGCATGTGTAACATGTTGGTCGATCTGGGTATACAGGTTGATCGCTCTCGCTCAATTGAGCATGTGTTGCAGTTGTGCTTGAGCGAGCAGATTGATGCTGTGCTGATTTGTATTCATGTGCCATCGTCGGGGGTGCGTCAGTTGGTGCTTCGCTTGCGCGAACAAGTCACTGATCAGCATGTGGTGGTGATTCAGGCAGTACAGGCAGATGAGGCAATCGACCATGATCAAGGTTATGCACTTGGCATTGATCATTGGATACGCACCTCTGTGACACCCAGTGAGTTGGCAGATCAATTAGGGCAGTGGTTGGGCTAGGGATACGTTTTGCACGATGCAGGCAGCATAAGGCAAACCAGTATGCAACAGCGTATGACTGGCGTTGGCGGCTGTGTTGTTTTAGTCTGTTGATCGGCTTGGATAACAAGGAGTATGAACAGCATGATTCAAATTCGAGAAATCGACCACGTTGTGATCCGCGTCCATGACTTGGCCTGCATGAAGCAGTTTTATATGCAGGTTTTGGGTTGTCCAATCGCGCGTGAAGAACCAGAGCTCGGGTTGTATCAGTTGCGGGCGGGTGCCTCGCTGATTGATCTGGTTCCTGTCGATAGTCCGTTGGGTGAGCAAGGCGGTGCGGCACCTCAGCCAGATCAGCATCACAATATGGATCATGTCTGTGTGCGTGTCGAGCCGTTTGATGCCGAGGCGATTTTAGCGTTTTTGGCGGAGCACGGGGTTGAAGCGGGTACGGTTGAATCTAGATTTGGCGCTGAGGGTCGCGGGCCTTCGATTTATATTCAAGATCCTGAAGGTAACACGGTAGAGCTAAAAGGTGCGCCCGATCTGTGCTGATCATAGCCTGCAACAGGCGGTTTTAGTACAACGCCAAATCTGCTAAGGTATACCATGACCACCCCCAATTGCGTGGTCATGAACAATAGCGTTGCATGAGCAACCCAATCATAAGCAGATGAGGCCGATCCGATGTATGCCGACACCACGTTTCAAGAAGCCATTCAATTGACACCACTCGAAAGCCAATATGCCAGTATGCATCCTGATCATGCCGCACTGATCAGTCGTGCTAAGGCAAAAGTGTTTGCCGCATCCCAAGGCTTGTTTGGTGTGGACAACAGCCAAGCTCGTGCACAAGCATTTCAGATGTGTTATCTAGCGGCCTTGTTGGTACGAGATTTGGGCTATACCAAAGCGCTTGAGTTTATGATGCTGAACGAATCCGCACCATCCTCCAGCTATAAGCAACGTGCGACAGACATGCATAACAGTCGAGTGGGGCTAGATCTAGGGCGGACAGGCAGTTCAGATCATGTACTCAGCCAGCGCGTGGTGAATGCATTACATGCCAAGCAATTGCAGATTTTAGCCTAAGCATTGCAAAAGACTGTGAGCAAAAAAATGACGGTGAGCCATGCGGGTCGCCGTCGTCGAGATGCAGAGTATCGGTTGCTTAGTCGGTTTTGGCAGCGCCGAGTTGTTCGGTCAGGTGCTTACGGATGGTTTCAATTGGAAACTTTTGGTCTGCCATTCGCTTGGGAATGATTTGTGTGCCTTGCTGTCCTTTAAACTGATAGAACAAATATAAAAACTGCTCATTTTCACGCCATTCTGTAAAATCCTTCCAGCCAATAACCCCACGTGCTTCTTGTGCGCTGGCTGGCATCGCCATACCGCGTGGGACTTTGATATTGGGGGCTTTTTGCACCATCACCAAGCCTTGCGGCTGAACACCAATTTTAAAGCCTGACAGTGGCTGTAGATCTTGTTTGGCAATTTGGCGTTTGACATACCATTCCATGCCGAGCAGACGAATTGCGATGTATGCCAACACGCCAAGCAGTAACAGCCAAAAGAAGATGGTTGAGTAGCCTTGGAAGTAGACAATCCCAGCAATCCCAATCGCCGCCACAATGGCCAAAATCAGGGATGTTTTGCGACTGATGTGGTTGCTGGCACGCCAGAGGCTGAGCTGTGCGGTATGTTGCTCCGCAACCGAAAGCTCATACGGGACAGGTTGCATGGTGTATGGATAGGGCGTTGACATAGTCGTAACAAACATCTCAATCAAATCTGGTGACTAGACTAGCCGAAATTGTTCGGCTCATAAAGCATTTGTATCTGGTTTACGAATTGGCTGGCGATCCTGATCGCGCAACCCCACTAAAATACTATGTCCTTTTGGATCGACGCGTAACTCCCCAAAGCGTGCCTGCTCGTAGTGTTGAGCGTGTCCCTCCTGAAAAAAGAAGCTCTCCGCACCCAGCCAAATCTCGCCATTGTGATAGCGGTATTGCAGTCGATATTGGTCGGTTTTTAACGACTGTCCTTGATCAAGTTGCGCCGCTTGAACGACTTGCTCCTGATCCACCGTAACCAGCAGTTGACCGCGTGTTGGCAAGACCAGTCGATGTCTGGCATCCCCTGTATGTGCTGCCAACTGATCTGCCAAGGCATAACGCAAAATCATATAATCGCCCTGCATCAGTGAGCGTGGATCAACAGGTGCAAGCGGTAGTAACAGAGTTTGACCATTTGACCAGAGCTGTTCTTTTTGCCAGATAGAGATGTTGACTAGCCCAAACACCAACAGCAGTCCGAGAGCAATCCAGATCCGTGTAGACATTAGGATTGCGCTCCTTGCAATGAGTCGATGGATCGGGGCGGCTGATCTGATGTGAGCTTAAAGTATCGGCAATGAATAACTCCTGCAACTGCTAAGAGGATCAGCCCTGTCAACATCATCAAGATGGATTTTTCGGCCAATGTCAGGCTCAGTGTGTAGTAAAACAGCCAAAGCGTGTAGCTTAAAAACAGCACTGCGAGGGTTTGAATCGCAGGCTGTCCCAATGCGAATCCCACCACCAACAACAGCGCCGCTGCCAACAGACTGGGCGTACCAAAGATCCCCAGTATCATGAGCAGCACTGCTAAAATCAGCCGATGCTGTAGACTGATCCGATGATTCAAGAACAGCCAGACTGCTGCTAAGAGTCCAACAATCAAGATCAGCTTGCTTGGCCAAGCGTATGGAAGCGCCTGTAATGTCCCTTGCGTACTGCCCCAGACCACACGTAGCTCACTGAGTAGCAATCCGACAGGGAGCATCAAGAGTACCGCCCATGCCAACGGCATGAGCACGCGTCGACAAGGGCGTGGTTGCCATAGCCACAGCAGCATGAAAACCACAATCATCAGATAAACTGGCTGTACAAGGATAAAAACCGCCCACGCCAAGACCGCCACACTACTGATCACGCGCAAGGCATCATTGTGATACAGCGGATAAACCAAGAACCAGAGCAGCAGTTGACTGGCAAACAGGAGCTCAAACTCATGTTCGGTGTGTCGATGGAATTGTTGAAAAATCCCAAACATCACTAGCACATGAGCCGCGATCATCAGTGCGAGCCCGAACTGTTGGATAAAGACCGCGCGTTGCTGCTGACGTTGCAGCCACCATGCGATCCCACCCAAACCAACCCCCATTGATAGCCAGAGGGTAGGATGGGTGTTAAACGAAAAAACCATCCCAATGAACAGCAACATAAACCATGCTGAAAACCATGCTCCGATACCTACTAATAGCCGACCCATCCATGGTTCATTCGGTGCGCTGGGTGTATCAAGGTGTTGTGTAATTGCTGTGCGTTGTGCCGCGCTGAGCAGTTGCGTGGCCTGTAACGAATCCAGCAGTTCAGCCAAACTAGGTGGAGGTGTTCGTGTATCAGTCATGTGAATGCTCTGCCGAATCTTCCTCTGTGTGAGGGAGTAATGACAGACCATGCGCCAGTTTTTTAAGCCACCATGCAGCTAAACTGACTACCGCCAAAATCATCACCGCAAACCCAAAAATCACCGCTTCATGTTCAGCGACCTCCGCAATCACGCGACCCATCCCAACCAAGCTGGTGACACAAATCCCCAAAATAATTAGCCCCAGCGCCAGCACGTCGGGGCGTTGTCGCCAGTAGTATTGATGCAGCGCAACGCTGCCCACGAGCCATGTGAGTAGCCAAGCTACCAGTGCAAGATGATTTGCGGACTCAAAGATCACCCAACAGGCGGCCAGATTCAGCGGCAACAGCACCCCGATGAGCAGGACAGGGCGAAGCCAGTAGGCGTGTCCTTGAGAGGTGTTCGGCCAACTGTGTTGTAGCCACGAGCTGGCACGCGCCGATTGTGCCCATTCATGCCACAATAAGATGAGACTTGATAAACTCAAATGCCCCAGTAGCAGCCATGCGAATGAAAACTCCTCGAATTGATGCTGTCCAAGCTGCTGCCAATACAGCCCAAGCGCCAATTGCGCAATCAATAACCAAATGACCCACAAGGCGGCAAATCGCGCCACCACTACCCAAATGAGGATCAGTGCTGCCCATGTGACGAATAGATTGTAGGCATCAGCCCCTGTTTGATAGACCTGCCCAAACACAACCAACAACACGCCCACCAAGACCGCAGCAGTGGTGAGCAACAGTTGTCGAATCAGTGCTTGCGTCACGTACAGCGCTGCTATCCCACAGAGCAAGATCCCCAATTGGATACTACCCAGTTTGACCAGTCGTGGTAGTGCCGCCCAGTTATAGGCAAAGAAAAATAAAATTCCCAAGACCAGTAGCGCAGTTCCGATCAACAGGCAGATTTGCCTGAGCCAGTCGAGCCAGATATGCGGACTGCGTAACTGAGCATAGGCTGCCTTAAAAGCAGCGTCACTGAGCAGACCTGCGGCGTGTAGTGCTTGCAGTTGGGTGATCTGCGCGGATGGCGCATTGCGCTCTGATTTGGATGAGCTGGACATGGGAGAGAGTTGTTAAAGGGTTATGTTCGATGTTATAGCATGTGCTTTAGCACTTGTGTAAGGTGGACATCCATACCAGATGAATGTCCACCACCTTGTGATGCACATGTAGCGCTAGCGGTGTGTTTTAACAGGTCGCGGCCTGAATCGCTGTCAACGCAATGGTATATACAATATCCTCGACTAATGCCCCGCGTGATAGATCATTAACGGGTTTATTCAGGCCTTGCAGCATAGGGCCTACGCTGACCACATTGGCACTACGCTGTACCGCCTTGTAGGTGGTGTTACCTGTGTTCAAGTCGGGGAAAATAAACACCGTAGCTTGTCCTGCAACGGGTGAGTTGGGGGCTTTTTGACGGCCAACGCTTTCAATTGCAGCCGCATCATATTGCAGCGGACCATCAATCAAAAGGTCAGGCCGACGTGCTTTGGCAATGCGAGTGGCCTCACGGACTTTTTCGACATCATCACCTGAGCCAGATTCACCCGTCGAGTAGCTGATCATGGCTACCTTAGGGACAACCCCAAATGCCGCCGCAGAATCAGCACTTTGAATGGCGATTTCGGCCAATTCCTCGGCATTTGGCATTGGGTTAATCGCACAGTCGCCATATACCACTACTTGCTCAGGCAGCAGCATAAAGAAGATCGACGAGACCAACCTAAAGTCAGGTGCTGTTTTGATCAATTGAAATGCAGGGCGGACTGTATTGGCTGTGGTATTGATTGCCCCCGAAACCAGTCCATCGACTTCGCCAAGCTGTACCATCATTGTGCCGACCACAACAGGGTCGGTGAGTTGTGCCTCGGCCATGGGTTCTGTGAGCTTACCTTTACGTCGCTCAACCATTGGCAGCACATACTGATGACGAATACTTTCGGGGTCAATGATTTCGAGATCTGGCGGCAGGGTAATACCACGATTGAGAGCGACCGCCTCGACTTCTTCGCGCTTGGCGAGCAGGACACAGTGTGCAATCCCGCGTGATTGGCAGATGGCCGCAGCTTGCACGGTGCGAGGCTCTGCACCTTCAGGCAAAACAATGCGTTTTTTGGCAGCTTGGGCTTTACTGACCAAGGCATGCCGAAAGGCTGAGGGCGACAGTCGTGGCGTGCGTGCCGTTGCACAGTGTTCACGCAACCATGCCAAGTCTAGATGTGCCGAGACAAAGCGCGTGACCTGTTCAGCCCGCTCAAGGTCATCAACTGGTATTTCACTGCTCATTTGGCTCAGGCGTGTCACCGTGTTGAACGAGTCATCTTCAACCGCCAAAACAGGCAGGCCAGTTTTGAGTGCAGGACGACATAGATCAACGATTTGAGATTCAGGTCGGAAGCCACCCGTCAGTAACACGCCCGAAAGCTGCATGCCATTCATGGTCGATAGTGCTGCCGCGACCAAGACATCGGCACGATCACCAGGAGTGACCACTAATGTACCCGCTTGAAATGCATCAAGGACGTTGCTGACCGTGCGTGCGCACAAGGTAGTGCGCTCCACACGGCGAATGGCCGCATCACCCTCACTGAGCCATTCAGCATTCAGCGCCTGAGCGATATCCAACGTTCGTGGCACGCTTAACACACGGCTAAAAGGGACTAAACCCATCACATGAAAATCATCTGTACCAAATGCAGGTGAGTAGGGTTTGACCTGCTGGATCAGTTGCTCAATCTGGGCTGTATGACGTACCACTTCGCCCGAAGCCGTAATCAAATCAAGATCAGGCTCTGGCAAGCCTTTGACGCGCATCAGCAACGTGCCAACCGTGCGCTTGGATTCGACCCCACCAAATGGACGAGCATGCATGTCCAGCCGATCAGCCAAACCTTGTGGATCATTAAGGTCTGCGGAAGTAACTAAAATTACCTCCGCATCCAAGGCATGTGCCAGCGCAGTATTCAATTGAGTGGCATAGCTGCTATTGCCCGTCGGGACGATACCTTCCACAATCACTGCATCCATGCCTTCGCCTGCTTGATGATGCAAGGCAATCACTTCCTCTAGCAGCTCATCAATATGATCATCACCCAGCATGCGCTCAACGTACGCTTGAGCCAGTCCTTTGGGCGGTTGTAACCCCAGTGCATTGGCAATTAATTGTGACGAACGGTCATGGCCTGTCTGATTAAATTCATTTTGTACAAAAGGTCTGAAAAACCCTGCCTTTAGACCTGTATAGTCGAGCGCGCGAATCATGCCGAGACAAGCTGAGGTCACACCAACACCAACACCAGTCGGGACAATCAAAAAAGTTTGCATCAATCAAAATCTCACTGCATTTGTTAGGGTTTACTGTGCGTGTAGCGTTTGGCGGGTTTCTTGGGCGATTTGGCCTTCTTCGTCGGTTGGAATCACCCAGATTTGTGGTCCTTGTCCAGCATCAATCCGACCTTCTGCGCCCCGTACCATATGTTGATTCAGTGCAGGATCAAGCTGTAGGCCAAAATGCGGCAGTAACGCCAAGGTCTGGGCGCGAATATCAGCCGCATTTTCACCAATCCCCCCTGTAAAGATCAGTCCCGTGAGTTTGGGCAGGGCACAGGACAACGCCGCCAATGACTTGGCCAAGCGATAGCAAAACACATCAATCGCAAGACGTGCGCCTTGGTGGCCTTCAGCCGCAGCTTCGGTCAAAGTTCGCATGTCATTAGACAGCATGGAGAGACCAAGCAGTCCACTTTGCTTATTTAGCATCTGGTCGATTTGATCAATTGACCAACCCAAATGCCGATGCAAATGGGCATGCAAACCAGGATCGATGTCTCCGCTGCGTGTGCCCATCACCACGCCTTCTAGTGGCGTCAGTCCCATGCTGGTATCGACACTTTTGCCCTGCCAAATGGCCGTCGTTGAGCAACCATTGCCCAGATGTGCCGACAGCCAGCCCGTCTGAGTCTCACCAGCCAATTGATTGGCGCGCTGACTGACATAAGCATGACTTGAGCCATGAAAGCCATAGCGTCGAATACCGTGTGCTGTGTACAGCTCATCAGGCAGTGGATAGCGGTAGGCGTGGGCAGGGAGGGTTTGGTGAAAGGCGGTATCAAATACTGCAACTTGAGGCAAGTCCGCAAACACTGCGGTCGTGGCGGCAATCCCAATCAAATTGGCTGGATTGTGCAGTGGTGCAAGCGGCGACGTCGCACGAATCGCGTCAAGCACCTCTTCATCCAGTCGTACTGCTTGGGTAAATTGCTCCCCACCGTGTACCACGCGATGACCAATGGCTTGGGGTTGATGACCGTCTAGATGCTGCAAAATGGCTTGTACTGCTTTTGCATGACCTGCATTTGGAATTGCTTGCTCAAAGCGTTCGCCCTGCGTATTTTTACCTTTGATGCGTGCATCCGCGCTGCCGAGCTGTTCGGCCAATCCTTCGAGCCTTGTACCGCCATCGTCAGGAATGAGTGCGTATTTGATTGAAGAAGAACCACAGTTAATCACTAAAACAGAGGTTGACATTGGGGTTAGCGTTCCAAAATAGGCTCACCCCATAGCCTAAACGTTTATGTTTAAAAGTTAATACGGATTTTGCAATATCAACACAAATTCCTATTGCACGAGAGTGGCAAGCGAAGCTTGGTTTTGTTATCAAGAAAGGCGAGTGGTTTTCTACACGCGTTAAAAATAGATATCGAGTGCATTTCACTGGAATCAATATTTTGAGAGGTCATGCGATGAATAAGTGGTGTAGTGTGGTGTTGCTATCGGCAACTCTGACCGTTGCTGGGTGCAGTATCCAGCCAAAAAGTGCTGAACCCATGGCGGCCGCATCAGTGCATGTCGCTAAAGTCTCATCTCGGCCTCTGCTGGTGTTAAGTTCATATCTTGGTAAATACCCGCATGATGGTATGAATTACTTGAAGGAAGGTGTGTTACATGAACGATTATAACAGTTGCTGGGTGATCACATGGCAGTATTTTACGAAAACTTAGGTGTCATCTCGCCGCTACAGCAAGAAAAGGAGCTGTACTTTCTTTCTGGTAACAAACCCCATCAGGGAGGAACCGATATGGCGGCGGTGGTGATTGATCCAATCAAAGATGTGATTAATGTTTATCTACAGACTGATGGCAAGTTAACAGTTTTGACAGAAAGGCAACAGCGCCTGCCTGTGCCAAAGGATATCCAAACCTTATTTTTATAGGTATCAAGTGAAGTACGACAGGCCGAAAACGCCCTGTCGTGTCATGGATCGGCTGCTTAGCCGCGGATTTGCCCGTCGCCCAACACCACCCATTTTTGCGAAGTCAGCCCTTCTAGACCGACAGGCCCGCGGGCATGGATTTTATCGGTTGAAATGCCGATTTCGGCACCCAAACCATATTCAAAGCCGTCTGCAAAGCGTGAAGATGCGTTCACCATCACACTGCTTGAGTCGACTTCGTTGAGGAAGCGGCGCGCTGTGCTAAAGTTTTCGGTGAGGATCACATCGGTATGGTGTGAACCATATTGATTGATATGCGCAATTGCGGCATCGACACCATCGACCACTTTAATCGCCAAAATTGGTGCAAGATATTCCTCATACCAATCATTTTCGGTGGCCGCTTTGACATCAGCCAAAATGGCTTGTGTTTGTGCACAGCCACGCAGCTCAACGCCTTTTTCGGCATATAGCTTGGCAACTTTAGGTAAAAATTCAGCCGCAATCGGCGCATCGACCAGTAAGGTTTCCATCGCATTACATACGCCATAACGGTGTGTTTTGGCATTGATACAGATGGGCACAGCTTTGCTGAAATCAGCTTGACGCTCTACGAAGGTATGGCAGTTACCATCCAAATGCTTGATCACAGGTACACGTGCTTCACGAGATACCCGCTCAATCAATCCTTTGCCACCACGTGGCACAATCACATCGACATATTCAGGCATGCTGATCAACAGGCCAACCGCAGCACGATCAGCGGTGTCAATCACTTGAACACAGGCTTTGGGTAAGTTGGCAGCTTGCAGACCTGCTTGTACACAGGCGGCAATCGCTTGGTTTGACTCAAATGCTTCTGAGCCACCACGCAGAATAATTGCATTGCCTGACTTGATGGCCAATGATGCCGCCTCAAGGGTCACATTCGGACGCGACTCGTAAATCATCCCAACCACACCGAGCGGTACGCGCATCTTGCCGAGTTGAATGCCTGATGGGCGATAGGCGAGGTCGGTAATTTCGCCGACAGGATCCGTCAGGTTCATGACATCACGCAAGCCTTGTAGCATCCCGTCAAAGCGGGCAGGGGTCAGTTCAAGGCGATCTAGTAGCGCGGCCTCAAGTTGGTTGTCACGGCCTTTTTGCATATCAACTGCATTGGCGGCCAAAACGTCGGCTTGCCCTGCTTGTAGGGCATCATGAATGGCTTTCAAAGCGGCGTTTTTGGCTTGTGTATTGGCTCGTGCAAGCACGCGTGACGCTGCACGCGCTTGTTGGCCGAGCGTTGTCATCATTTGTTCTAAAGTGTGAGACATTACATCCTCCATGCCTAATTAATGGGTGAGTTTATGGGGGTCGTCAACGCTGATCTGTTCAATTAGCGCGACTCATCTGTCCTAGTGTAACAGGCGATTTGTTTAAAGAAACGCTTGCGATACAAGCGAATTGCAAACATCTTATGTCGATCACAGGTGTGATGTGTCTCACAAAACTGCCATATTTCGATCAAATGGCGCATTGTGCAGACAAAAAAATGCACGAAAAAAACTATTTTAGCCGTTGATCAAGATAAGATATGCTTGTTAAACAAACAGCATTAAGATGGAGCGTGGTAGGTCTATACTGTGCCAAGAAAGCGGAGTAGGCTTGGGAAGAGTCGCGTATCAACAGCACTGATCATATTGGGTTATAATGGTGCATGCACGGGGTTGGTCACATAACAAAAACCAGCCATTGCGTCAGGGACGTTGCATCAGATCAGGTGGCTTCGGTCAACAAGGAGGATGAGGCATGAATGCCGTGTGTAAGCAAGTACAGGATAATGCTCAGGATGAATCGGTGATGCAAGATGTTTTTTTTCATCCTTTTTTTGAAGTGTATACGCGTGACTCCTTTCGAGCCACGCCGCGAGAACATTGGATTGATGGCTGGAAAATCGAGTATATGGCAATTACTCGGCCTGCCACCGCAGATCGTACACCGATCGTCATTGTGGGTGGTGCTTTCCAAAACTTTAATTCCTACAAGTATTGTGTTGAGCAACTATTAGATGCTGGCCCAATCATTCTGATTGATCTTCCTTCCATGGGCAACAACCAGCAAATCACCAATGTAGAAACAGGTGCATCAGCAGGCATATTAGAACTGCCTGAGTTAGCAGGTTTTTTGGGGCGCTGGGTACAAGAAGTTCATTTGTCCAAAGTCTCGATCATGGGCATGTCGCTGGGATCGGTAGTCGCATCGCATTTTGCGGAGCAGTTTCCAGAATTGATTGATCGCTTGGTGTTGATGGGTGTGATGCAAAAAACCCGTCAAAGCTGGCGAATGTTGCTTGAAGAGTCTTTGCATCTGATGCAAGAAGATCGCATGGAAGAGTTTGGTCAAGCGGTGGTCTTGTACTTGGTGAATCACGCACGCCTGACAGAAACACAGCTTTCACCAACCGCAAAACGCTTGTTCTTTAAGCAAATGGCACAGTTTGCTAATACTGAGCGGCTCCGCTATGAGATTAACTGTAAGCGTCTACTGCGGCTACAAAACGTGCCTATTCCGCAGTGTCCAACACTGGTTGCAGTTGGCGAATTTGATAGTTTTACCTTGCCATTTGAAAATGCCAATTTTGCGTTGCAATGTCCTGATATGCAGTTTGCGGTGATTAAGCAAGCGGATCATCTGCCACAGCTAGAGCGTCGCCGTGAAACCATGGGTTTGTTTGCGACCTATTTGCGTAATGAGTCTTTAGATGGTTTGGCGGGAATTGAGCCACTGACACGTGAGCAGATGCGACAGTTAGAGCGTCGTGGTGAGCGCCGTGTGCATTTAACCGAACCTGTTCGTCATATCAGTCACCGTCATGCTGCGGTTGCAGCATCGCACGTCACTGTGGTGGACATTAGCTTTTTTGGAGTGCTGTTGGATGCAGGCTCTGAACAAGCCGCTGCCGCGTTGCTGGCTGAGCCGCGTGATATGGCCTTGCAGTTGGGAGAGGTTGATGGTGAGGCGCTGGTGATTGAGTGCTTGATTTTTGAGCAACACGGCCAGCAGGTTCGGGCGCTATTAAAGCATGGTAGTTTTGATAACGCAGATCATCTACATCGATTGCTTGCCAGTGATGCGGTGCTCGAAAATTTGCCTTAAGGCGTGTGGTCTTTCCACTTTAGTGGCTGCTCAGACTTTCCATGCCGCGCTGAAATAATCAGCGCGGTATGGACATTGACATTGGGTGATGGACTAGGTTGTGTTTTGGGGCACTCAGATCTGTGCTTCAATCACCCAAACCAAGTCACCAAAATGATCAGTGCGCATTGGTGCGTCGTCATTGGATGGCTGAAAGACTTTGATTTTATAAAAGCCTGTATCATTCATCAATGTCCGCAGATCTTCGGGTGACTGAAAATGAAATGTAAAGGCGCTACGGGACAGTACTTTCAGTAGACGACTGGCATTCCAAATCAAGCGTGCCAAACGATGCTTGATTGGCTCAGGATAAATGTCCGTTAAATACACGCCGACTGGGAACTGACTTAATCCTTCAGCCAAATTGCCCCACAACTCCACCAGCATGTCTTGGGTAAAATAATTGACCAACCCTTCACTGATCACCACTAAGGGACGCTCTGGATCAAAGCTGCGCAGTAAGGTACTGAGCTGATCAGTAAATAGATCCACCGCTTCAATCCGCGGTGTGGGCTGCTCAATATGTTGCAAGGCAACACGTTTGGCAGCGGCCATGTCTGGTAAATCCGCTTCGACGTAAGTCAGATGGGGATGTTTTTGTCGATAGCGCCAGCCACGTGGCGACAGACCTGCTGCGATTTCGAGCACTTGTAGGTCTGGATATTGATCTAATAAACGATCCAATTGCCGATCAATCAAGGTATGTCGTTGCTTGAGTGTACTGCGCATGCTGCCACCCACATAACGCTCCATTAATAACTCAAGTGGATGCATTAGGGCTGCCAAACGATGGCCTTTGCGGCTGGCCAGTGCCGCATGCGACCAGCCCAGTTGATACCAAATATAGCCCGTATAATGTGCCGTAAACGAAATATGTCGATGTGGGGAAAGCGGTTGTTCCTGTTCGGTCATTGTGCGCCCTCCAGTGGCGTCAGTGTTGTGTGGTTGTTGCCATAGTGGCATGAGTTGAACTCAGCAATAGCGCATCTAGATTCGATTGGGGTCGGTCGGGTCAGTGGTGTTGATGAATGTGCTGTGGCTATTTTGACCTTGGCAGAGTTGTTGCACAATCTCAACAGCAGCTTGCCAATCATCGCCAAGCGCCAATTGATCACCTTGCATCACTCCTAGGCGCCCACGCATACGGTTTAAGCGTTCTTGATTGGGCAAGGCATGGTGTTGTAGGGCGCGTAGCGCCAATAACGCCGCTACACGATTATTGCAGACCAGCCCCATGTCACAGCCCGCTTTGAGTGCCGTGATGATGCGAGCATCCGCATCGCCTGCGACACAAGCTGCTTGCATGGACAGATCGTCCGAAAAAATCACACCATCAAATCTCATCTGTTCACGCAGGATCTGTTGCAGCCAAATCGACGAAAATCCCGCTGGCTGAGTATCAATTTGGGGATAGATGACATGTGCAGGCATCAGGGCATCCAATTGCGGCATGGTGTGGGCAAATACCTGTAGATCTAAAGCTTGAATCTCTGCCAAAGTGCGCTCGTCAATTGGTGCGGCAATGTGTGAGTCTGCTGCTGTCGAGCCATGACCAGGAAAGTGCTTGCCTGTGGTGGCCATGCCCGCACGATGCATGCCGCGCATAAAGGCTTTAGAAAGCTCGATCACGACTTCGGGCTGTGTATGAAACCCACGATCCCCAATCACTTGACTGATCCCATCAATATCCAACACAGGAGCAAAACTCAAATCAATCCCAACTGCTAACACTTCACTGGCCATCAGCCAGCCACAGGTTTCGGCAGAGCGCAGTGCCATAAGGGGTTGTTGCGCATATAATTTGCCTAACACGCCCATAGCGGGTAAGCGCGTAAAGCCGTCACGCAAGCGCTGAACTCGACCGCCTTCTTGATCGACAGCGATCAATAGCTCAGGGCGGATCTGGCGGATATGATCGGTCAAATCCCGTACTTGTCGCGCGGTCTGAATATTACGGCCAAACAAGATCACGCCACCGACTTGGGGCTCAAGTAATACCTGTTGGTCTTCAGAGCTAAGAGTTGTGCCAGCAATGTCTAGCATCAGTGCGCCGATCATAAAGGTATCCTGTCAAGCAAGCCTGTGATAGGCGGTCTATGAATAAACGATGGAATGTCGCAAACGATACCTGATTTATGCACCGGGCTGCGAGATGTCAGTCGGACGACCATGGCCCAATGCGATC
>JAYXXU010000276.1:0-2606 GCA_036019135.1 Pseudomonadota bacterium
AATAATAAATGATGGTGTGATGGCACCATTGAGACTGGTATCAAAGCCTGCACCAATACTACGACCAGGCTGACCAATCGCCGTAAAACCACGCGGATCATTATGGAAAACAAAAGTAATCCCATCCGCACCGTTGACGTCTTTTGAGCCAACGTTTACATAGGCACTAAAATCGAATGCTTGAGTCAAATCAGCACGATAAGTCGACCATGCCGCTCCTGTCTGATTTGTTGTATCGGACGTCAGTCGAATCACCTGACCACCCAGCAATGCTGCACTGCCCACCATATTGGGTAGCATTGGCACACACTGTGCTGGGGGCATAGCAACAGAAGCAATTACCACAGAATCTGTATCCGTTGAAGTACAAGCACCCGTCGTCGTATTAAAACTACGCGTGATTCCTCCTGATGAGACACAACTTACACCTGTGTTAGATGCTAAGTTCGAAGCAGGCAAACTAATTGTTGCAGTATTCGTGACTGAACCTGAGCTCGCTGTCACGTTAGCAGTAACACTCACCTCATAAAACTCGCCACTCGCCAATGACGGCAATGCCACACCTGCACCGATTAAGCTGGCAAGATTGGGAGCCGTCGTACAACGGTTAGATATTGCAGCACTACACACCACTGAGGTCGCACTCAAACCCGTTCCAACCACATCGTTTAAAATGGCAGCATCAATCGCATTCGGTCCATTATTGGTTACACGTACAGTATAAGCAGTCAAGCTACCCGACGTTAAAGAACTGATATTATTGGTTTTTGAAACAAATAAATCACCAACCATTGCATCCGTACTAGAACCACTAAATACAATCGCATCACCAGAATTTGCTGCCCAAGCAGTGGAGTTGCTAGTTGTATCTGTCGCCATATAAACCCTGAAGCGTAAGGAACTTATCGGATTATTATTCAGCACCTGAATACTACCTGATGCACCTCCGCCGCTAGCATTAGCAGTAAACGCGGCAGCGCTATTGGTAATATTAAAGCCTGATACAGCCAAATTTCGCCCTGATAAGCGACTAATCGTCGTTCCTGCTGGCGGATTAAACACTTGAAACTGCGCTGATATGCCATGCCCCCCTGTCTGTCCACCTAGTCCAGACACATTAATCACTGGATTTAAAACTGGACGATTCCATGTCAACACCACATCACCAAAATAATGTCCTAACCCACCATTAGCGCCTGATGTATTACGGGTTGCCAATCCATTAAGCCGTCCAGATCTGACCTCAATTCGAGTACCATAGTTTGCACTAACATCAATCCCTTGTGGATTAGCTGGATTCAAACGACTAGACACAAAATCTGTGTTAGCAGGTGCACCTTGCCTACTTAGCGGAATATAAATTTCACGGATACCAGCATCTGAAGTACCAAAGGTCATCCCGAAATTGGTACCAGTTCCGGTGTATTGCTGGTTCTCAAAAGTGTAAGTGACTGAGGTCGTAGGATAAGCCTGAACCTGTGTATTGCCAGTGGGATTATTAGAATTGAGTCGATAGGTGTTGGTCTGTGCCGTCAGTGAAGGCCCTTGCGTTGCGGGATTGCCACCCGATGCAAACAACTCCATTGTTGGCACAGCATACACCTGTATCGCACACAAGAGTGCCAACACACTGAGTAGCCAAACCACAGCCGCCCGCAACCATTGCACAGGGGCGCGCTCAAAAGACCTAACAGTCATAACCATGCACTCATCGGATCAACAATGCTGCGTTTGGATGGGGATCATCCTTGTCAACGAAAAACCTGTATGCTCTAAATGCTCAGCGATGCTTCCTCAACCACCACGAACAACCACCTTTTATGCACATAAAAGGTCTGAAACCTACAAGCACTCCTCGTCTGTTAACGAGCGTACTCAACAGTTGCTAGTTTGTAACGACTGATACTACAAAGACAAGCCGCTACCTGAGCCACTGACTCGTGCAATCGCACCTTTCGTCAGTGCCACCTCATACACCACAGATCATTGTTTAGATTAAATTAATTTAAGATTTAACTATTAAGTTTTTCTTTAAAAGAACGCGCAAGCATTCAAAACCATGCCTGCTGAACACCCCCAAAATCATCTCCATATATTTGGGGGATATCTTTGAGCGTGACTAGGGTCTAGTGTGCAGTTGCTGCTCAATCTCATCAATATGCGTGTGACGGACATCTTGACCTTTGACCATATAGATCACCTGCTCACTGATATTACGCGCATGATCGCCCATCCGTTCCAGCGAGCGTAACACCCATAGCACATTAATTACACGACTAATCTGACGAGAGTCTTCAATCATATAGGTCATCAAGGTACGAGTCGCGGACTGATACTCCCGATCAATATCCGCATCAGCTTGCATCACCCGTAAGGCTTGCTCAACATCGAGCCGCGCAAAAGCATCCAATGCCTCTCGAATCATCAGACGGACTTGATTGCCGATATGCCGCGTTTCCATATAGCCACGCGGTGACTCACCCTCCTCGACCAACGCTTGGGCGATGCGGGCGATTTTGCCAGCCTCATCACCAATCCGCTCAAGATCGGTATTGGCTTTACTCATGGCCAAGACAGTCCGCAAATCATTAGCGGTGGGCTGACGA
>JAYXXU010000277.1:0-4977 GCA_036019135.1 Pseudomonadota bacterium
GTGGTGTGGCATGGGATGCCGTGGAACTACCCAGTCAATTCATGGAGTTTTGGACATGGGAACCCGAAGCACTGGCGCTCATCAGTCAACATGTTGAGCTGGGCGAGCCGCTACCCAAATCACAACTGGATGCTCTGCTGTCCGCACGGTTTTTCCAAAGTGGCTTACAAACGCTGCGGCAAGTTGAGTTTGCGTTATTCGACCTCGAAATCCACCGCGCCAACCCCGCCCTTGATGCAGCGGGGATTCAACACACCCTACAACAGGTACGCCAACAAACCGCCGTACTGCCTGTGCCTGACTACAATCGCTTTGAGCACAGCTTTAGCCATATTTTTGCAGGTGGCTATGCGGCAGGCTATTACTCGTACAAATGGGCAGAAGTTCTGGCTTCGGATGCATTTGATCGGTTCGAGCAAGAAGGCATTTTTAACACCAATACAGGCCAAGCCTTCCGACAGCATGTTTTAGCAGTGGGCGGCAGTCGACCAGCGCAAGAAAGTTTTGCGGCATTTCGTGGCCGTGAACCCTCCATTGCCGCATTATTGCGGCATAATGGCTGGACGACTGAACCATCCAACTGAGTGGCTATGAAAAAACGTTTTATCGCTGGGGCAGTCTGCCCCAGTTGTCGTGTGGTGGATCGAATCGTCATGCTCACCACCACAGCAGATGAATGGATTGAATGTGTCGCATGTGGACATCGTGAATCCAGACCCACTGAAGTGGCACAAACTGCCACACAGTCGACAGAACCCGATCAAATCGGTGTGGTACAGTTCAAGCCATTGCCATAAGTCCGATCACTCGAAAGGCAAGGCAATCGTTAGGATTTGACGAACACATGTTCTGGAATGATAGATAGACACATGACTGACCAATCGCCTCCAATCGCCTCACCCAAACTCAAACGCTTGACGCAACGTCGCGCCTTGATGGTCGCGGCTGGCGTTTTAGTGCTGGGTCTACTCATCATCTACTATTGGTTGGGAAGCTCCAGTGCGGTGAGTACCACGACTGAGTCAGTCGAACAAGAACCCACCGCTGTGTTGGCCGAACCCGAGAGCGAGATCAGCCTGACCGAACAAGAACAACCCGTACTGATTCCACCCGAAATCGCTGAAGCCATGCCCACAGATCCTGCCTTGGCGGCAGAGGAATTGGATCGTCATCAAGACGAACAAGCACGGATGGCAGAGCAACGGGATAGCCTCAAACAACAGTTGGCCGACTCTGACCATCTGATTGAAATGAAAGCAGAGCAAATCCGTCTGCTCGAAGAAGAGCTGGCAGTGTTATAGTCTGATCGTGGCGTTTAACTTGCTTGCCCCCCTCTGGGTCACTGTCGCTTAAAACCAATTGCGACATGCTCAGTTGCTATTTAAGCTGGTCAGATGACTAGTCTTGGAGCAACTATAGGTGCATACATGGCCTGTTCAGAATGCAAAAGCCAGATTTAGTGAGTTGTTGGATGCTTGCTTAACCGAAGATACGCAGATGGTGACACGTGATACGGTATATTTTCAGATGTTGGGGGCATTTAAAATCCAACAGATATTACCTGTTACTCGGCTCCAACGACATTTTTTGGTCACCCCAAATACTCTCATCTAGCTTAATCATAATGCCATCAGGAAAAACCTTATATCCACCATCAAAACAAGAATCTCTAGAAAGATCATAAATCGAATCATACTCCCCTGCTTTTATCAGCCTCATAAATTCATCAGAAATACCAACTTCAACTCCCAATGATTCAAAAACTCTCATCTCATCACTCAACAAAAAACCAAATCCAGAATAATAAGAGCTGAAATAAGAACCCTTTTCCCCGATTAACGAGATAGATTGATCCTCGTCTGTTCTTACTGGATCCTGAAAAAAAACTTCTAGCGAAGGATGAAAATAAGATTGTGAAGCCACTCTCAAGACGGGAGGAACCCCATTGATTGTTGAAATTACTTTCACTTGGTCTTTAGCCTTTTTTTGGTTTTTTTCACTATAGTTATTAGTTGTACCTTTTGCCTCAACAATTACAAAATCTCCATTTTTATTTACACCTATCAAATCTGGCCTAGATTTTGTATTAGGATTAACAAGCAAAGTCTTATCAAAACTAGAAACATGCTCTAACCAATGCACATCAAGCAATTTATGCACAAACAATTTTGAAGTGAGCATTCCCATTGAAAAAGAAACAAAACTTTTTTCGGTTGGATCCATATTATCATACACCCCCGTTCTTATCAGCCTACCAGAAGACATCCTAAGAGAGAGCCATACAAGAGAAACCCGATGAGCCATTTCATAAGCAGAAAAAACACCATGTTGATTAATCTGATTCGAATTCCTCTTGCCCACGGTAATAGCAGCCCATATTATATCAAACCAGTCCACATCAAGGTCATGATCCCCGTAAAGATTAGAACCATAAATACCATTCGGAAAATCACGTGCTTTGTATCCTATATGCATACAATACTCTAAAAACAACAATCATCAGAAAACTATATTACACATCGACAATTTTTAAAAGATCTTGGCATACGTACGCAATGACCGTTTGGTTTCCAACATCACAATCAGATGTCCTATATGACAAGAGTAGTTAGGCTGTTTCATAGCTTTAATCTTATGGCACTCGACCACTATCACACATCAAATTGACAACTTATGATTCATTCGATCATCCTCTTGAGCACTTGATACCCTGAAGCAGTATAACGCTATTTAAAATACAAAAGCCCCATCTTTCGACAGGGCTTCTATTAACTGACTAACGCTTACACATTACCTTCCAAGAAGTCCTGCGCAAAGCGCTGCAACACCCCACCTGCCGCATACACGCTAATATCTTCAGCGGTATCCAGACGGCAGGTCACAGGCACTTCAACGCTCTCGCCGTCTTTACGATGGATCACCAGCGTCAAATCACCGCGTGGGGTTGGCTCACCGATCACATCAAAGGTTTCAGTACCGTCAATGTTTAAAGTTTGGCGTGTTGTACCCGCTTTGAACTCTAGCGGCAATACCCCCATACCAACCAAGTTGGTACGGTGAATCCGCTCAAAGCCTTCGGCCACAATCGCCTCCACACCCGCCAGACGCACGCCCTTGGCCGCCCAATCACGGCTTGAACCCTGACCGTAGTCCGCACCTGCAACGATGATCAACGGTTGCTTGCGCTCCATATAGGTTTCGATGGCTTCCCACATGCGCATCACTTGGCCTTCTGGTTCGACCCGAGCGAGAGAGCCTTGCTTCACGCTACCATCGGCGTTACGCACCATTTCGTTGAACAGCTTTGGATTGGCAAAAGTCGCGCGCATGGCGGTTAAATGGTCACCGCGATGGGTCGCATAGCTGTTGAAGTCTTCTTCAGGCACACCCATTTTGTGCAGGTACTCACCCGCAGCACTGTTCATCATGATCGCGTTAGACGGTGATAAATGATCGGTAGTGATATTGTCTGGCAGCACAGCCAGCGGACGCATACCTTTGAGTGTACGTGGATTTGCGGCCAGTGCACCAACGCCTTCTGTGTCCCAATACGGCGGACGACGAATATAGGTCGACATTGGACGCCAGTCATATAGTGGGCTGACGGACTCTTCTGCTTGACCCAAATCAAACATCGGAATATAGACCTGACGGAACTGCTCAGGCTTGACGCTCTTAGCCACCAAGGCATCAATTTCGGCATCGGATGGCCAGATATCGACTAAACGAATAGGGTTACCGTTTTTGTCATGGCCTAGAATATCTTTTTCGATATCAAACCGAATCGTACCCGCAATCGCATACGCTACGACCAGCGGCGGTGAAGCCAAAAACGCTTGCTTGGCATACGGATGAATACGTCCGTCAAAGTTACGATTACCCGAGAGCACCGCAGTGGCATACAGGTCACGGTCGATGATTTCTTGTTGAATCACGGGATCTAGCGCGCCCGACATGCCGTTACAGGTGGTACAAGCAAACGCCACAATGCCAAAGCCCAATTGCTCCAGATCTGACAACACGCCCGCTTCTGTCAGATATAGCTCTGCTGCTTTCGAACCGGGTGCAAAGGAGGATTTGACCCAAGGTTTGCGGGTTAGACCCAGTTCGTTTGCCTTACGTGCCAGCAAACCTGCCGCAACCGTGTTACGCGGGTTTGAGGTATTGGTACATGAAGTAATCGCAGCAATGATCACCGCACCATCTGGCATCAAGCCTTCAGCTTCTTGTGCTTGTGCAGCAGCCAAATTACCCGCAATACCTTTGGCAGCGAGATCGGCCGTGGCAACCCGTGCATGTGGATTAGAAGGCCCCGCCATGTTACGGGTCACAGTGGACAAATCAAAACGCAATACGCGTGGATACACCGCAGTTTTTAGTGCATCTGACCACAGACCAATGGTCTTGGCATAGTGTTCGACCAATTCGATCTGCGCATCTTCACGACCAGTAATCCGCAGATAATCTAGGGTTTGTTGATCGATATAGAACATCGCCGCGGTTGCGCCGTATTCTGGGGTCATGTTGGAGATGGTGGCACGGTCGCCAATCGACATGCTGTCCGCACCTTCGCCGAAGAATTCGACATACGCACCGACCACGCGTTCTTTACGCAAAAACTCAGTCAACGCCAACACAATATCGGTCGCGGTAATGCCCGCTTGACGTTGCCCAATCAGTTCTACGCCAACGATATCCGGTAGGCGCATCATCGAGGCACGTCCCAGCATCACGCATTCGGCTTCCAAGCCGCCAACGCCAATCGCAATCACGCCCAGCGCATCGACGTGCGGGGTGTGGCTGTCTGTACCGACACAAGTATCAGGATAGGCGACCCCATCACGTGCTTGAATCACGGGTGACATTTTTTCAAGATTGATCTGGTGCATGATGCCGTTGCCAGCAGGAATCACATCGACATTTTTAAACGCCGTTTTCGTCCAATCAATAAAGTGAAAACGGTCTTCGTTACGACGA
>JAYXXU010000278.1:0-13124 GCA_036019135.1 Pseudomonadota bacterium
ATTGGATTAAAATTCGGCGGATATGGGGCGCAATCGTGTGGTTGATCGTGCCAAAGCAGGTGATTTACTTTTCTTTGCCATTGGGGTGCTTTACCCTGTGTGCATCGCGTTTGGGGGTAGGGTTGCATGTCTGATTTTTTGCCTGAAGAAGAGTTGCTTGCTGCAATTGATATGGGATCGAATAGCTTTCATTTGGCAATTGCACGTTTGGATCATGGTGAGGTGCGCAAAGTGGCCTCCATGTCTGAGAAGGTGCAACTTGCGGCAGGATTGGATGAAAATAACTATTTAAGTGAAACTGCCATGCAGCGTGGCTTGGACTGTCTGTCACGGTTTGTGGCGCGCTTGGATGCTGTGCCTCCCGCACGACTCAGGATCGTGGCGACCAATGCGCTGCGACAGGCTGAAAACTCTCAAGATTTTATTGATCAGGCCATGCAAATTTTGCCCAAGCCGATTGAGATCATTGCTGGCAGGGAGGAGGCGCGGCTGATTTATTTGGGTGTGTCACAAACCATGGCCGATCAAGGGCGTCGCTTGGTGGTGGATATTGGTGGTGGTTCAACCGAGTTTATCATTGGCCAAGAGTTTGAGCCTATTCATACCGAGTCTTTGCAGATGGGCTGTGTGGCCTATAGCAAAGCGTTTTTTGCAGCAGGTGAAATCAGTGCCAAAGCATTAGATCGGGCGGTTGCTGCGGCGCGTAAGGAGGTGCTGGCGATTGCATCGACCTATCGTGAAGCTGGCTGGGATAACGTGGTCGGCTCCAGTGGTACGATCAAGGCGGCGCGTCAGATTTTAGTGACCCAAGGCTGGAGTGATGATCAAGAGCGAATCACGCTACGCGGCTTACATAAGCTGCGGGATCAGTTGCTCAAATATCAGCATGTGGATGAGATTGGGTTCGAAGGACTGCGTGAGGATCGGAAAGCGGTGTTGCCTGCGGGTCTGGCGATTCTGTTGGCAGTGTTTGAAGTTCTGGATTTGCAGGTGATGGCCTATTCTGATGGTGCATTACGCGAAGGAGTGATGTATGACCTGCTGGGGCGCTTTCGGCATGAGGATGTGCGTGACCGTAGTGTACAGGCGATGATGGCGCGCTATCACGTCGATATTCGCCAGAGTGAGCGGGTGGTACAGACTGCACGCCAACTGTTTGAGCAGGTGCGTGGCGAGCTGGCATTAGATGAGGAAGATGGCGATTTATTGCGTCGCGCTGCTTATCTACATGAGATTGGTTTGGCGATTAGTCATGGTGGTTATCACCGACATGGAGCGTATTTGCTCCAGCATTCTGATGTACCTGGTTTTTCGCAGGTTGATCAAGGGCGGCTGTCCTTACTAGTCGGATTGCATCGCCGCAAGTTGCGTGAAGATGCGCAAGTTCAGGTCTTGCGCTCGGGGGGACTGCGTTTGCAGGCACTGTGTTTGATTTTACGCTTGGCGGTGTTATTGCATCATAGCCGTAGTGATCAATCGCTGCCGCCCGTGCAGTTGCAGGTGGCGGGTGCAGATCAGTGGCTGTTGCAGGTGTCAGGTATGGCGGCAGATTGGCCGCTGTTGATTTCGGATTTGCAGGAAGAGACCCAACAATGGGCGCATTGGCGGGTGCAGTTAACCGTGAACATGGATGAATCAGTATGAATCAGCCGTCGTCTAGCCGTGCAATCTCTGCATGGCAGACCGTCCAAATCGCTCGCCATCCTGAGCGACCTCTATTTTTAGACTATATCAATCATTTGTTTACGGAGTTTGATCCGTTGCATGGTGATCGTTTGTATGGCGATGATGGGGCTTTGATTGGTGGGTTGGCGCGGTTTGATGGTCAACCTGTCATGGTGATTGGTCAGCACAAAGGCCGCAGCACGCGCGAGCGGATTCAGCATAATTTCGGCATGCCGAACCCTGAGGGCTATCGCAAAGCATTGCGCCTTTGTCATATGGCTGAGCGTTTTGGCCTACCGATTTTGACTTTCATCGATACGCCTGGTGCTTATCCTGGTGTCGGAGCAGAAGAGCGTGGTCAAGCAGAGGCGATTGCGCGTAATCTAGCAGAGCTGTCGAGTTTGAATGTGCCGATTATTGCGACGGTGATTGGGGAAGGTGGATCGGGTGGGGCGCTAGCGATTGGTGTGGCGGATCGGGTGTTGATGTTGTCGAATAGCATCTATTCGGTGATTTCGCCAGAAGGTTGTGCAGCGATTCTCTGGAAAACCAATGAAAAAGCGGCACAGGCCAGTGAAGCGATGGCGATGACGGCTGATCGTTTGTATGCCTTGGGACTGATTGAGCAGGTAATTGATGAGGGTGAAGGCGCACATCTACAGCCGCAAGCAGTGATGCAGAAGTTACATCTAGCCTTGCGTGCTGAGCTGGCTGGGTTGGTGGGGTTAGAGGGTGAAGAGCGATGCGCGCAGCGCTATCAGCGGATGATGCGTTTTGGCAGCACGCTGTCGTCCGAGCAATCCGCCAAGGTTTAAATCAATTTGCGGTGGATCAACAGTACGTTGTGGCCTGTAGTGGTGGTCGTGACTCAATGCTGTTGGTGGATATTTTAGCGGAGCTGTGCCCGCAGCGTGTGCGGGTGATTCATGTCCATCATGGCTTGCAATCGCAGGCCTCGCAATGGGCGCGGCAGGTAGCGGATTGGTGTGCGACGCGCGGGCTGGATTGTCAGGTGTGTCAGGTCACTGTGGCAGCGGGCAATCTTGAGGCACAAGCCAGAATCGCGCGCTATCAGGCATTTGCACAGCATGTTGCAACGCATGAGTGTGTGGTATTGGCACATCATCAGCAAGATCAAGCCGAAACAGTGTTGATGCGCTTGCTGAAAGGCAGTGGTGTGCAGGGGCTGGCCGCCATGTCAGCTTTGAGTCAGCGACAAGGCTTGCGGCTGTGGCGACCGATGTTGGGGTGTGATCGTGCATTGGTTACTCAATTGGCTGAGCAACGCCAATTGCCAATGATTGATGATCCTGCCAACCAAGATCAGCGCTTTGATCGGGTGTATTTGCGGCAAGTGGTGTGGCCTGTACTGGGTAGCCGCTGGCAGGGTATGCAACAGGTCTTGGGGCGAGTGGCATTGTTGATGCAGGATGCGGCAGAAATTTTGTCTGAAGTCGCACAGCAAGATTTGAGGGCTTGCCAGATCGCATCGATTGATGCGTTAGATGCCATACAACTGCAATCATTATCGCCTGCCAGACAACGACAGGTGGTGGCTGTCTGGATGCAGGCGGATCAGCCTTATGCACCGCCCTTGCAGCAAGTGAATATGGTCTTAGGTTTATTACAGCATCGTTCGGATGCACGGGCGCAGGTGGATTGGTCAGGTTGGCGATTTCAGTACTATCAGGCAGTATTATATCGAACAGCACGCCATCAAAATACGCAGCATCAAGTTGTACCGCCTACTGGCGCTGTTCAGTCCAATGATGAAATACCCACTTCACTGCAACTGCAAATCGGTCAAACCCTGACATTACCTTCAGGGGATTGGGCTGTTGTGGCCGCTCCAACTGGCTTGCCGATGGCGTTGTTGCAGCAGCCTTTGTGGCTCAAAACGCGCGTGGGTGGCGAGCGATTACATCTGGAGGGACGGGTTGGGCGTTGGCCACTGAAAAAATTCTTGCAGATGTTACAGATTCCGCCATGGCAGCGTGACACCGTGCAATTGCTGATGGTTGAGGGGAATGCCATAGATCAGGCTGAAGTTGAGGTTGTAGGGATTGTGACCCCTAAAGGTTTTTTTGTAGTGCATTCATCATTGGCGGTCGATGCCGAATGTTGGCGTTTAGAACGGTTGCAGCAGACCTGATACGGTACTGACATGTTTGATATGTTTTAATAGACCTGTGAATATGACGCGGTTACGTTGTGTAGTGGGCTGATCATCCTCTTACAATACGTGATTGGGTCTTTGTCAAATTCGACATAATTTTTTGGAGTGTTTTGTGAATCAAGTATTTGAGGGAAAAATTGCGTTTATCGGTGGCGGCAATATGGCACAAGCGCTGATCGGTGGATTGCTCTCACAAGAAATTAAAGCCAATCGGATTATTGTGGCTGAGCCTGTCGCGGCATTGCGTGAAACACTAGCGGATCGCGGATTAAATGTCACAGCAGATAATCGTGCTGCTGTGGTTGAGGCTGATGTGGTGGTACTGGCAGTCAAACCACAAATGATGGGTGTGGTGCTGAATGGGATTCGGGATATTATTGCAGGCCGTGTGGTGATTTCGATTGCGGCGGGCTTGTCGGTCGCAACATTGTCCAAAATGTTGGGTGGCTATGACCGTATCGTACGTGCGATGCCGAATACGCCATCCTTGGTACAAACTGGTGCAACGGGTCTGTTTGCAGGCGCGGGGGTCGATGCAGCGGATCGTAGCCAAGCGGCCGCAGTGATGGGTGCAACTGGACTGGTACTGTGGGTTGAAGATGAGGCGCTGATGCATGCCGTGACTGCCGTGTCAGGCTCAGGGCCTGCATACTTTTTTTATTGGATGGAGTCGATGATTGCCGCTGGTCAACAGCTTGGCTTGACGGAGCAGGCGGCGCGTGATTTAACGTTGCAGACGGCGTTAGGTGCGGCACAGATGGCGATTACCAGCGGGGAGCATCCTGCAAAATTACGCCAAAATGTCACCTCTCCAAATGGCACAACCCAAGCTGCATTGGAGTCAATGGCTGCCAATCAAGTGGGTGAGTTGATCAAGCAAGCCTTACAGGCTGCTGCTGATCGCAGTGACGTCCTCTCCAAAGAGTTAGATCGCGACTGATTTTTTTATTTCTATTGATTTGCCTTGCTGGAGGGTAGACCCTGAATGGACATCGTTTCGATGGTCTTTAATATCGTCATTAGTGTGGCCACACTGCTGCTGTTTTTACGGTTTTTGATGCAGTTGTTTGCAGTAGATCGCTATAACCCTGTGGTGATTTCAACTGTGCGTGCGACACACGTTGCCGATGTTTTTGCAAGGATTTTGCCTGTTTTAGCCAACGGACGGATTCATTTGGCGGCGATTGTGCTGATTGTGCTGTTGCGGTTGATGGAACTGTCGGGTAATTCAATTTTGGGCTCAGGTTCAGTCGGTGGGCCGATTGAGCTGTTGGTGATGACGGTGATTAGCCTGTTGCAGAGCTTTTTAAAGTTTTGTTATTGGTTGATTCTGGGCTCGATTATTTTGAGCTGGGTCAGCGTGTTCACACAAGCACAATCGCCTTACATTGATCTGGTGCGGCAGTTGGCTGAGCCGCTATATGCCCCGTTCCGTAAGATTCTGCCTGATTTAGGGCCGATTGATTTGTCACCGATGATCGCGTTTTTGATCATTATTGTCAGTCAGCGTTTGTTGGATCATGCGGCTTATACAATTATGTTGATGTTGTGAAGATCAGCTTCACGGTATAAGTATCAAAGGTTGATTCAGTCTCTGAGTCAGCCTTTGTTTTGGTGCGATATCCTGTTGTGAGTGTCTTGCGGCTTCACTGCGCACCGCTTCACAGTTTGCTGGATTGGCTTGTGTTACCATATGGCCGCTTACATGCGTAGTCAGGTGCTAAGAAAAGCTCAAACGATGCCGCCGCCACCTGATGCGAATTTGGATATAAAAACAGCAAGGCTACTGTGCCCAATCGAGGTTTGGTATGAGTCGTTCTACCGATCATGCAACACGCAATCGTCTAGTTTTAACGGGCAGTTTGTTGACTGATCCACAAGCTCAACGAATCACACAGTTCAATGCATGGAAAAAGTCCATTGCGAGTGAAATTACCCGCTATCGCTTGTGGTTAGATCAGCATAGCCGAGACTTGATACGTGAACAGCGCCTACAAGAGACATTGGCCATGTTCACGACTGATCGTGTGCGTTTGGTGTTGGTCGGTGAGTTTTCGCGCGGCAAAACAGAGCTGATTAATGCCTTGCTGAGTCGCTACAGTGGTGCACGTTTGTTTCCGACCCGAGTCGGTCGCACCACGATGTGTCCAGTAGAGTTGTTCAGTGATGAGCCAGCCAAGCCATATATTAAGTTATTGCCAATCGAAAGTCGCTTGCAGCCACAGAGCTTAAATCATTTTCGCCAGCAGCCAGAAGCATGGTTTCAAATGGATTTGGATGCGACGCAACCTGATCAAATGCAGCAGATTTTTAGAGAGGTCGCCCGCACGCGAGAGGTGCAAGCTGCCGAAGCTGAGCGGTTGGGTTTTGATTTGAATTTTTTGGAGGCCTCAGTTAGTCAGCCAGGTTATGTGCATATTCCAGCGTGGCGGCATGCTTTGATTAATTTGCACCATCCCTTGCTCAAGCTGGGACTGTCGATTGTGGATACCCCTGGAATGAATGCTCCGGGTGTGGAGTCGGATTTGACCACCCAAGTCTTGCCCGATGCCCAAGCGATTTTGTACTTGTTGACCGTAGAGACGGGCGTAACAGCCAGCGATTTTTCGCAGTGGACACAAAAAATCCAGCCGATTGCCACAGATAAGCATATTGCATTATTTGCGGTACTGAACAAAATTGATTTATTAGAAGCGGACGAAGAGCCGATTGTCGCCAGTGTGGATCGTTTGATTCGAATGACGGCACAGCAACTGAAAATCCCAAGAAGCCACGTGCTGCCACTCAGTGCCAAACATGGCTTACGAGCGTATGTGAACCAAGATGAGGTGCGCTTGCGCCGCAGTGGATTTAAACATTTGCAGCAACATTTGATCCCACAGATCTTGCAGACACGCCAACAACTACTTGAGAATAATGCGTTGCAACCGATTGTCAACGATATCCAAGCTGATTATGACGCGATCAAAACACGCTTAGGACAACTTCGACAAGAGCAGACCCAACTAGCCGACAATCAACAAGAGTTACGTGGTGACTATCGTCGGGCACAAGCCTTGATTGAGCAAGATCAGATCGAGCTGAATGATAAGGCTCAAATGTTTGATGAATTGTCCGTGCCTGTTCGTCATCAGTTAGAGCGGGTGCAAAATCTGGTCGGGCAAAGTCGTTTTGATGGGCATTTGGTGCGGGCGCGCAGTGTCTTGGGTGAAATTCCTAGCCCAACGACGGTGGCCAGTGCGGTCAGTATTATGGTGTCGGGGGTTCGATTAGACTTGCGTCGTCTGCGTGATGATCTGGAAAGTCTACCTGCGCAGGCCAAGCGTTTGCATGATGCGCTAGAGTCCGTCATTGAACTGCCCAGCTTGTCGGTGGAAGAGCCTCTCAGCAAAATTTTGCAGCTTGAAAAAGAGTACACAGTTGAGCGCAATCGGCGCGATGCCCCCAAGATTCTATTTGAAAATGGTTTTTTGATGACATTGATGGAGATCTATCAAGAGATTACTCAAACCATCAGTCGCTGGCAGGCAGTAGTTTTGACTTCTGTTGAACAAGATATCTTAGACGAGCAAGAGAGTCTCAAATTACGCTTTGACAAAAGCGCCGATCTGTATCAAGTAATGCAAGAGCAGCAACAGTATCTTGAGCAAATCGTGCAAAAAATTCCAGATTTAGAGCGAGATCAGCAGTTTTTGCAAGAGTTATTATTTCGCCTACAGCCTGTTGAGTTGTAGCACGGTGGTTTGATACTTCAGCTTGCAGGTGCTGCATGGTGTTTTGGCCGTGCAGCACACTCCTAGAGACACACCAGCGTTTAGTGCGCACTATCCCAATCTTTGCCTTGCCCAACCTCTACCAGTAAGGGGACGTCAAGCTGTACTACTTGCGACATGGTTTCAGCCAGCATTGGCATGAATGCGTCTGCAATGTCAGTATCCACCTCAAATACCAATTCATCATGCACTTGCAGTAGCATTTTGGCCTGTTGCTTGGGCAAGATTTGGTCAACTGCAATCATAGCCAGCTTGATGATATCAGCGGCAGAGCCTTGTAGCGGGGCATTAATCGCAGCACGTTCAGCCGCTTGACGAATATTGGCATTGCTGGCCTGAATCTCAGGCGTATATAACCGCCGTCCTAACAGCGTACTGACATAACCCTGAACGGCGGCTTGCGCGCGCGTCCGCTCCATGTAGGCCAATACACCAGGGTAGCGGGCAAAATACTGATTAATATAGTCTTGTGATTCAGCACGGCTCAGCTTGAGTTGTTTGGACAGCCCAAAAGATGACATGCCATAGAGTAGACCAAAATTAATCGCCTTGGCTTGCCGCCGTTGTTCACTGCTGACTTGCGCCAATGGAATGCCCAACACTTCGGCGGCTGTTGCTTGGTGAATATCCCGACCTTCTCGAAATGCCGTGAGCAATGCGGCATCTTGTGAAAAATGTGCCATCAGACGTAGCTCAATCTGCGAATAGTCGGCTGCCAGCAGTACCCTTCCTTCAGGCGCAATGAATGCCCGTCGGATCAGTCGTCCTATTTCATCACGAATGGGAATGTTTTGAAGGTTTGGGTCAGAGGATGATAAGCGTCCCGTTGCGGTATTGGCCTGATGGTAGCTGGTATGCACACGGCCAGTCTGTGGATTGGCCTGCGCAACCAAGGCATCGGTATAGGTGCTTTTGAGCTTGGACAGACCACGATAGGCCAGTACCGTTTCGGCCAAGGGATGCTCGATTTTTTCGAGAATTGTCTCGCTGGTTGCATACTGACCACTGGCGGTTTTTTTACCCCCTGCAATGCCCAATTGATTGAACAGGACATCGCCCAATTGTTTGGGTGAGGCAACATTAAAGGGCTGTCCTGCATGTTCATGTGCGGTTTTTTCGAGCGCGAGAATCTGTTCTGCAAAGCGTTGGCTTAGTTCGGTCAAAAATGCCCGATCCAATAAAATCCCATTACTTTCCATCTCGGTTAGAGTTTGCGCTGTCGGCATTTCAACATCAAGCAGTAGGCTTTTGAGGGTCGGGATTTCAGCCAGTTTGTCACAGAACAGTTGATATAATTGGAAGGTAATGTCTGCATCTTCACAGGCATATGGGGCGGCTTTTTCCAATTCGATCTGGTTAAAGTTGAGTTGTTTGACACCTTTGCCTGCAATATCTTCAAAGCGGGTGGTTTGATAGTTAAGATAAAAGTCTGCCAAATCATCCATATTGTGCCGCGTGGCAGTCGGATTCAGCACATAGGAGGCCAGCATGGTATCAAATGCCCAGCCCTTGAGCTGAATGCCATGATTGCTCAGGACATGCGCATCATATTTGAGGTGTTGGCCGATTTTGCCAATGGTGGGGTTTTCTAAAATAGGCTTAAGTGCAGCCAGCACATCTTCACGATTCAATTGCTCTGGCGCGCCCATATAATCATGCCCGACAGGCAAGTAGTAGGCCTGATTGGCTTGGAGGGCAAAGGATAGCCCAACGATCTGAGCGGTGCGCCAGTCCAGTGCGGTGGTTTCGGTATCCAGTACAAAGTGGGTTGCTTGCTGAAGACGCTGCAACAGTGCCTCAAAATCAGCCTTACTGAGGATAGTTTGCCAGTCCCGTTTGGCGCTATCTTCGGGGAAGGCTGCGACCACATCGGCTGTATTTGAGGTGTCATCAGGAGCTTGTGAGTGAAGATTATCTGGGTGATTCGGATGCTCCAATGACTGAAGTGCGCCCTTAAAATCCAGTTCAGTGTATAAGCGCTTGAGTTCGGGCACGTTGGCTTGACCAAGCTTTAATTCATGCCAATCAAATTCGAGCGGCAAATCACAGACAATACTGGCCAGTTGGTGATTCAGTGGAATTGTGTCGGCATGGTCGCGTAGGCTTTGGCCGACAGCCCCTTTGATCTGTTCGATATTTTCAAGAATCCCGCCAATACTTTGATATTGCTGAAGCCATTTCGCGGCGGTTTTTGCGCCGACTTTAGGGATGCCCTTAATGCCATCGGAGGCATCGCCCATCAAGGTGAGATAGTCGATGATTTGGTCTGGTCGCACGCCGAATTTTTCGACCACTGCATCATAGTCCATGACTTTTTCTTTAAAACTGTCTTCAAGGCGAATGTTGTCATTTACCAGTTGGCACATGTCTTTATCACCCGTCGAAATCAACACCTGATAGCCTTCACGTTCTGCCCGCTTGGCCAATGTTCCCATCAGATCATCTGCTTCTGCACCAGGTAGCATCAACAGTGGGATGCCCATTGCACGAATCAAATCATGTAAATAGGGAATTTGAGGCGAAAGTTCAGAGGGCATCTCAGGTCTTCCTGCCTTGTAGGCATCGGACAAGAAATGGCGAAAAGTTGGCTCGGCTGTATCAAACGTCACCACCATATGAGTGGGCTGGTAGCGTCGAATGAGTTTTTGTAGGGCGTTTTGAGCACCTTTGATAGCGTTGGTTTGCATGCCTTTGGCGTTGGTCAGGGGGGGCAAGGCATGAAACGCACGAAACAGATAGTACGAGCCATCAACCAAGACAAACGGAGGGGTAGACATGATCTTTCCAGCAGGTTCAGCAAACAAGTGCTCATGGTATCGCATTCATGCCCATCATGAGGATGCTGTATCGGTTATTTATGGGGCAGTTGAAAGCGTGTGATTGAATGTGGGTAGGTGCAGGTGGTGTTCTGGTTTAAAATAAGACAATAAGTAAATCAAACAAGAGCCAAACCAATGCAAAAATCGACACCACGCCAACAACGCCCGATTGGGTCAACGTCGCGTATTCACCATCGCAAACAGCAACAACGGATGAAGCAACTACAGCAGGTCAGTCAATACAAGCAGACCTTACAGCGCCAAAATGCAAAGCAGATCAGCGCACGGCTGCACAATCTGTCTCATCGCCATTTGCTTGAGCAGCAACGACAAGCTCGCACAGATACGAAAGCAGTACAAACCAAGCCTCGTCATGCTCAGCCAGTCATTACTGCATCTACTCCTCATACGGTTTGGTGGGTTTGGTGTCTGCTGGCAGTGGCGGTCTTTGGATTTGTGATTATTGGGCTAGCCATGCGCTAACGCATATCTATCAAACAGGGTAAGCTGCTGCGAAAAATCCTTCCCCCATGTGCGATAGCCTGTCTGATCAAATGGTGAGTCTTGAGGACTCGCTAGATGGGTTACACAGATCATTTTTATATTTTAATTTTAAATATAATGTTTTTTGTTATATTGTTTGGGGTGAGTTCACAACCTTTGAGTAGAGATCACACCATGACACGATTTTTGTTGACCTTTTTGTTGGCAGGTATTGGGGGATTTGGCTTGGCGGGCTGCCAAACCCAGTACGCTGTTCAGCCACAGGAAACGACATTGGTTTCCAAGTTGGATCTGGTTGCTTGGGAGCAAGCTGCTCAGGCTCGGGTTAAACCATTTGCGGGGCAGTTGTTAAGTGCCGTACAGGGTGCAATGCAAGTAGGTGGTGCAACGCAGGCCATTACCGTCTGTACCGAGCTTGCACCCGCACTGGCTCAGCAAGCCAGTACCGATGGTTGGACAGTAGGGCGCATCAGTGATCGAGTTCGTCAGCCCAATAACGCTGCGGATGCTTGGGAGTCTGCCGTGTTGGCGCAGTTTGCAGCGCAAGTCGCTGCGGGTCAGCCAGTAGCAGAGCTAAAGCATTCGGCTGTGGTGGAGGGCGAATATCGCTATATGCAGGCGATTGGGATTGCGCCGCCGTGTTTGGCCTGTCACGGGCAAAACCTTGCGCCAGACGTGCAGGCCAGTCTTGCCCAAGCCTATCCAAAAGATCGAGCCACAGGCTATCAAGTGGGACAATTACGCGGTGCGTTTAGTCTGCGTAAGGCATTGGGTAATGTTGAACAATAGAGTCTCTGTGGCTTGAAAACAGCTTATTCTGGGGTCGCAATCAGCTTGGCTTTTTTGTTGTGTTGCGCACGTAATGTGCCAATCAGTGGCTGGAGATGATGCACATTCAAAATCGACTGGGCGCGGGTAGTTGCGACATACAGCAGTCGTAACTCTTCAGGGCTGATTTGGACATTGCCTTTGGTGAGTTTATAGCTGTAATCATCTTCAATCTGTACCCGTTGCCATTCTAAGCCCTTGGCTTTGTGTGCGGTTGAGATGACGTAATCGGCTGACTCAATCGGCGAGATTTGATCCAAGGCTTTTTTGAGCGGTTCAGTGCCATGCTCATCCACTAGCTTAACCAACGGTTTGATGTCGCTGCTGTCGCTAGTTTCACAGTATTCATGTACTTCTTGCCATGAGTTGAACCATGACAGTTCAGGCACATCAAAGACCCGCTTGCCTGCTTTGAGTGCAGCGGCGGCCTGTACGAACTTAATCAAACGCTCACTGTCAGCTTGTAGTGCAACTTTGTGGCCTTGTACCAAACCGCCCATCAGCAAGGACATGGCACGGGCATTGGTGCGGCATAGCACCGCGTCTTTGTGGCGCATGATGGGGCTGAGATCAATGCTGGAATCCAAATGCGGCATGCCTTGCAGTGGGGTGGTTTCGCCCAACTCTTTGAGAAAAGTATTGGCTACATCAGCAACCGCTTGCCCAAACCGAAATGAACGAGTCAAACGCGTGTCGGGTAGCGGCAGTTTTTGCATCGCATTCACCGCCCCACGCCACTGATAAATCTGCTGATGAGCATCGCCGACATAGATCACTTGGGCGCGGGTTTGTGCCATCAAAATCCCCAGCATCAACGGATCAGAGTCTTGAGCCTCATCAAACAAGATATAATCGACGGGAATAATTGGATCAGACAACGCCCAGCGCTTGAGATAAACCTCATGATTAATGCCTGCCCGATGACGTGGATCAAGTGCATCAATCCAGCGCCGCTCGACATGGGGAAACAAATGTTGCTGGAGCTCATCAGCATCATCAGGATGTAGCCAATCGGGCAAATCCAGATGGCGTGGGGCAGGGTGGCGCGCATGCGTGGCACAAAACCGACTGACCGCATTGCTGATCAGTCCCGCTTGCCGACTTGGCGTCAAGGTAAAATGTTCGTAACGCTTGCCTAGCATCCGCCGTAAACTAATCGGCTCAAGCTGATAGTCACGCGCCAAGGCCAACGGAGAAAGGCGTGGTAGGCGTAGCTTGTCGGTGATCTGACGATCAACATGTCGATAGGCGAGTGAGTGAAAGGTACGACAATCGACATTGCTAGGGAACTTGCTGCGTGCATCGTCGGCAATGGCTTTGTTAAAGGCCAGATACAGCCCCTTCTGCCCTGCCAGTTGC
>JAYXXU010000279.1:0-5309 GCA_036019135.1 Pseudomonadota bacterium
GAGAATCCCCGCCTGAAACATTAGCAACGACACGACACCGCTTGCCACAAAGGCGATATTCACATGGGTATTAAAATTCGCCACTCTCTAAAATCACTCGCTTGCTATCATATCGCGCGTCAGTGTACGCGATACCACGCAAGCAACAAGCCCCTTGCACGACATCAATTGACGTATCATTTTTTATCTGGGCTTTGAAATCTTTGGGTTAACCATCGCCCAATCTGCTGGATTTCAGGCCAACAGACTTGATGTGCCATGGGGTAAGTGTGCCACTCGACCGTATACTGATGCTCTGTCAACCATTCGACTGATTGCTGCCCCAGTGACAAGCCAACCACATCATCTTGCAAACCATGCGCCACAAAAATCGGGATCTGATAGTTCGCTAAATGCCGCTGCTCAACCAACCAGTCCACGGATGGTATATAGGCAGACAAGGCCATGATCCCTGCTAAGCGCTCAGGATAGGTCAAGCCAACACTATAGGCCATTGCCCCACCCTGTGAAAACCCAGCGATCACGATATGATTGGCAGGAATGCCACGCGATTTTTCGCGCTCAATCAACGCATGAATTTGCTCACGTGACTGCTCAATTCCCGCAAGATCGACCTGTCTCGACACTTTATCCAATGACAAAATGTCATACCAAGCGGGCATCACATAGCCAGCATTGATGGTCACTGCAATCTGTGGCGCATGTGGAAACACAAAACGCACTGCTAGATCAGGTGGCAAACCCAACTCAGGCACAACTGGCTCAAAATCATGACCATTTGCACCTAAGCCATGTAAACAAATCACGCTATGCGTTGGCATTGCACCAGTTTCGACTTCAACAGCAGGTAATAGATCCATTTTTACAGAGGCTCATCACAAGATCATCCAAGCATGACAGTTTATGATGAACGATGCTACAGACATAAAAAAACCGACCTTAACGGTCGGTTCTTGCTGCAATCAATGCTTATTCAGCATCGGCTGCTGGTGCTGCTTGACCGATTTGACGATCAACCAACTCCACATAAGCCATTGGCGCTGCATCGCCTGAGCGGAAGCCCGCTTTTAGCACACGCAGATAGCCGCCGTTACGTGCTTTGTAACGTGGGCCAAGCTCATTGAATAGCTTGCCAACAACAAACGCGCTACGGGTACGCGCAAATGCCAAACGACGATTTGCAACGGTGTCATTCTTTGCCAATGTGATCAATGGCTCAGCAACACGACGCAGCTCTTTCGCTTTTGGCAGTGTGGTTTTGATCAGTTCGTGCTCAAACAGCGAGTTCGCCATGTTTTGAAACATTGCTTTACGATGGCTGCTGGTACGGCCTAATTTCACACCACTATTACGATGACGCATGGTGATATCCTCAGATTAACGGCTACGATAGGCGAAGCGATCGTCTACGCGCAGGCTTGCTGGAGGCCAGCTTTCCAAACGCATACCGAGCGACAAGCCTTTCGAGGCCAGCACATCTTTGATCTCTGTGAGCGATTTTTTACCCAAGTTCGGGGTCTTCAGCAGCTCAACTTCAGTGCGTTGCACCAGATCGCCAATGTAGTAAATGTTTTCTGCTTTCAGGCAGTTCGCTGAGCGAACGGTCAACTCCAAATCATCCACTGGACGCATCAAGATTGGATCAATCTCTTCACGACTAGCGACAGGCTCTGGCGCTTGATCCTTTTGCAGGTCAACGAAAATGGCAATTTGCTGTTGCAGGATCGTCGCGGCTTTACGGATCGCTTCTTCAGGATCCACAGTGCCGTTGGTTTCTAGCTCAATCACCAGTTTGTCTAAGTCAGTACGCTGTTCAACACGCGCGTTCTCGACGTTATAAGACACACGGCGAATTGGACTATAACTCGCATCCAACTGTAGACGACCGACCGGACGGTTTTCACCCTCTGGAAAACGGACATCTGCTGGCTCATAACCACGACCTTGAGTGACTTTCAGGCGCATCTTAAGATGACCTGTCGCGCCCAATGTCGCAATTACATGCTCTGGATTTACGATTTCAACGTTATGCGGTAAACGCAAGTCCGCTGCAGTCACATCGCCAGGGCCTTGCTTGTCAAGCGTAATGAAAGCTTCATTTTGCTCAAACAGCTTAATCGCCAGACCTTTCAGGTTCAACAGCAGCTCGACGATGTCCTGCTGTAGGCCTTCGAGCGTGCTGTACTCATGCTCGACACCTTCGATTTCCGCCTCGACCACGGCTGCACCAGGCAGCGATGATAGGAGAATCCGGCGCAGGGCGTTGCCCAAAGTATGACCGAAACCCCGCTCGAGCGGCTCGAGAATCACTTTGGCTGTGGTTGCACTGGCCGCGTCCACCTTGATCGCGTGGGGGGTCAGGAACTCGTTTGCAGTACGCGTCATTTTGCCACCTCGACGGATTATTTCGAATACAGTTCGACGATCAGGCTTTCGTTGATTTCGGCTGGCAGATCTGAACGATCTGGAGCTGATTTAAACGTGCCTTCCATCTTGGTGTGATCGACTTCAACCCATGATGGAATACCGCGTTGTGTTGCCAACTCCACGGCGTTTTTAATCCGCAATTGAGTTTTTGCACCTTCGTGCACGGCAATCACATCACCAGCTTTCACTTGGATCGAAGCAATGTTCACTCGACGGCCATTTAGGGTGATCGAGCGATGGCTGACCAACTGACGGGCTTCTGCGCGTGTTGAGCCAAAGCCCATGCGATACACCACGTTGTCTAAACGACTTTCAAGCATTTGCAGCAGATTTTCACCTGTTGCGCCTTTCATGCGAGCAGATTCTTTGTAGTAATTACTGAACTGACGCTCAAGCACACCATAAATACGGCGAACTTTTTGCTTTTCACGCAATTGCAAAGAATATTCAGATTGTTTAGCACGGCTTGCGCCATGCTGACCTGGCGGCTTACCCGCTTTTTTGGTTTTGACATCAAACGGCTTAACGCCTGATTTCAAAAACAGGTCGGTACCTTCACGACGTGCTAGTTTGCACTTAGGGCCGATATAACGAGCCATGGTTCTGTCTCCTTACACGCGACGTTTCTTAGGCGGACGACATCCGTTGTGCGGAATCGGCGTCACGTCAGTGATACTGTTAATCTTATAACCCACTGCGCCTAATGCGCGTACCGCAGACTCACGACCCGGACCTGGCCCTTTGACCATTACATCCAGATTTTTTAGACCGTAATCCAGAGCGGCTTTACCAGCCACTTCGGCTGCAACCTGTGCTGCAAACGGTGTAGATTTACGCGAGCCACGGAAGCCCTGTCCACCAGAGGTAGCCCAGGCCAGTGCATTACCTTGACGATCGGTAATGGTCACAATGGTGTTATTAAAAGACGCGTGAATGTGGGCGACACCCTCAGAGACGGTACGGGTGACCTTCTTGCGGGCGCGAGTATCTTTAGCCATCTTTTAGCTTCCAAAAAGGCGATTATTTCTTGATCGGTTTGCGCGGACCCTTACGAGTGCGAGCGTTAGTCTTGGTGCGCTGACCACGGACAGGCAAGCCACGACGATGACGTAGACCGCGATAGCAGCCCAAATCCATGAGACGTTTAATGTTCATGGAAATTTCACGACGCAAATCACCCTCAGTAGGAACTTTGGTAATTTCCGCACGAATCGCATCTAACTGTGCATCCGACAACTCACGGATCTTGGTGGTTGGTGCAATGTCTACTGCCGCTAAAATATTAGCTGCGGTATGACGACCAATACCAAAAATGTAAGTCAGCGAGATCACTGCGTGCTTGTTATCCGGGATGTTGACACCGGCAATACGAGCCATTCATCTCTCTCCAAAAAGGCGGTACAAAAATATCGCCGCCCCATCAAACTTGAGGGGGCGGATGATAACGCATAACGCCTAACGAAATCAACAGTGCAGGATTAACCCTGACGCTGCTTGTGACGAGGTTCTGCGCTACAAATCACGCGGATAACCCCATTGCGGCGGATAACTTTACAGTTACCGCACATTTTTTTGACCGATGCACGGACTTTCATAGTGACACCTCTCAGGCTAGAAGCAACCATCACAGGGATGTGTGGCCACTTCCTTTTTTCATCAGGGATTGATTCTGGTATTGCTGTGACGTGAGGTGTGCTTGTAGTTGAGACATAAAGTCCATCACTACGACCACCACAATCAGAAGCGATGTCCCACCCAGATGGAACGGAATACCGAATGCAGCTTGCAACACCATTGGCATCAAACAAACCACAGTAATATAAATCGCGCCAATAAAGGTTAGACGATTCAATACATGATCCAAGTAACGTGTGGTCTGATCACCGGGACGAATGCCTGGTACATACGCGCCACTCCGCTTTAGATTTTCTGAAACTTCTTTTGGGCTAAAGACCAAAGCCGTATAGAAGTAACAGAAGAAAATAATCATCGCACCAAATAGCACTAGATAAAGTGGCTGACCTGGTGACAAGACCAAAGCAACATCTTGCAAAATGCGCTGGATCATATTCGGATCAGGTGAGTTACCCACCCATTGCCCGAGACTCGCTGGAAATAGCAACAACGAGCTGGCAAAAATCGCAGGAATTACCCCAGCCATATTGATCTTAAGTGGTAAATGGCTTTGCTGTGCAGCATAGACCTTACGACCTTGCTGTTGCTTCTGTGCATAATTAACGGGAATGCGCCGTTGCGCACGCTCCATAAACACAATTGCAGCACACACAAACAATGCCAACACACTCAAAATCAACAAGCTAATCAGCGTGGACTGCCCCTGACTGACCGACTCTAGAGATTGACCAACCAGAGCAGGCATGCCTGCTACGATCCCTGCAAAAATCAGCATGGAGATCCCATTTCCGACACCACGCTCTGTGATTTGTTCACCGAGCCACATTAGGAACATGGTACCTGCCACCAAAGATGTCACAGCGGGTATGTAGAATGCCAAACCTGTACTGAGTGTAATGCCTTGACTGATCAAGCCAGCACACATCCCAACGGCCTGCACAAAACCCAATAATAACGTACCCTGACGGGTATATTGATTGATTTTACGCCGACCCGCCTCACCATCTTTCTTTAATGCTTCAAGCGACGGAACCACTGCGGTCATCAACTGCACAATAATCGATGCAGTGATGTACGGCATAATTCCCAATGCCAAAATTGACATTCTCTCTAAAGCACCACCAGAAAACATATTGAACATCGCCAAGATCGTATCTCGGATTTGATCAAACAGTTGGGCTAAGCGATCTGGGTAAATTCCAGGTACAGGAATATGCGCTCCCAGACGAAACACGACCAAGGCGCCC
>JAYXXU010000280.1:0-5031 GCA_036019135.1 Pseudomonadota bacterium
GTTGGTCTATTTCAGCTATTTCTAGATTGTCCTAGACATCTAATCGCTCTTAAAATCTGGTGGCTACAAACCAAAAACACCCTGATAACGCCGAGAATCGGCACACCCAATAACGCTTGGAAAGGAAGAATCCATGACCATTTTTCGTAATCGTGCTCTCTTTGTTTTATCCACACTCGCTATGTCACTGGCGGTCACCTCCTGCGGTGATCAAACTGCTGGCCTCACTCTGGTTGCTGGGCAAGAACGCTCACATATCGATGGTTATCGCAGTGTCGCAAAATTTGCTCTGCCTTATGGCATCGTCAGTGACGATAATGATGTGATGTTTGTTGTCGATGCTGCTTCACATACTGTACGGCGGATCACTCCCAAAGGGACTGTATCAACCCTTGCTGGCTCAGCTTACCAAGCGGGTACGGCAGATGGTGTGGGAAGTGCAGCGACGTTTGACCGACCTGTGGCTATAGCGATTGATAAGATACGTAATCGTCTATATGTTGCGGATATCGGCAGCAACACCATCCGCATGGTCAGCATGAATGGAACGGTAACCACTTTTGCAGGTCAGGCGGGGCAAGCGGGACATATTGATGGTAATGGTGGCAACGCGCGATTTATGTTTTCCAGCTCTGAATTTGCTCCCAGTATGTCAGTTGATCAATCAGGCAATCTTTATGTCCAAGACTTTCTTGGCCTTAGAAAAATTACACCTCAAGGTGAGGTGAGTACACACTTTGCGGACACAGATGCGTTTACACAGATGAATGGTACCTTTACGGATGATGACGGCTATAACTTTCCAGTTCAGGCCAATATCGCCTACAACTTAGACTTCCGATCCTCTGATTCTGGAGATACAACAGGTTTTTTGATTGACAGCAATGATAACTTTATTACCTCAAAAAACAGTGAGCTAATACAGTTATCAACTTCAGGCTCCATAATTTCAAACATCACTATTCCATCGGGTACTTATAGTGGTACAAATATTGGTATTGATGCTGATAATAACGTACTGATAATCCCCGTGAGTATGGACATTATCAAAGCCAATCTTGACCAACAAACCGTACAACAAATTAAAGTACTACCACCCTCTCCCTCTGACGAGCCTAACTCGATGAAAACCACAGAAGCTTCTATCGGGGTAGTAGTAGACAAGAGTGGGAACTTACTTAGCGCAGATATGTTCGGGGCAGTCGTTCGAAAATACACTCCATCTACAATGGCCGAGTATAGAATAGAAAATGGCTTACCAATAGACCCTGAATCTGATCCTATTGAAATGAACGCGCCTGTACTAGTGCAAAGCATACTAACAGGAAAAAGACCTGTTTATGGCGCTGAAAACAGTTCAGCATTTAATGCTAGTTTTATGGGTGCTCGTGGTGTAACAAGCGACAATGAAGGCGGCATCTATATCACTGATCTCAATCATGCCATTCGGAGACTGGATCGGTCTAGTAATCTTGTGGTGACCAGATCTGGCAAGAGCTTTTCTTCTGGGACTACTGATGGCCTAAAAAACACAGCTTTATTCAATAGTCCATCCGATATTGTGTTTAATACACAAGACAATCGCCTGTACATCTTAGACAATAATGGCACCAGTATTAGACGTATGACCGTAGCAGGGGCAACTATAACAATTAACCTGAGTCAGCCAATTAATGCACGCTATCTAGTGAAATCACCAAATACGAACAACATGTTTATTAAAGGTGATACGCTTATGCAGCGAGTTACGCCCTCAGGAGCTGTGAGTCCAATTGCAGACCTATCCAGCTATTCTGGTTATAGCGTTCAAATGGATAAAGGTTTAGCAATTGACTCACAGGAGAGCCTATACACGATGAGTAATGGCCGTGTGCTTAAGGTCACTGCACAGGGAAACATCAGTACTCTGGCAGGTAGCTTACATGACTATGGTGACACGAATGGTGCATTACTCGATGCTCGCTTCCAAGACCTCTCTCGTGTAGTTGGTGCTCACCCAGTCACTGGTGATGTCTATGTAAGCGAATGCAAGCACACAGCATTAGGACAAGGGCTGGTTGATTGCAAGTTACGTACAATCAACCAAACCAATGGCACGGTATACGATACAGGTGTCAAAACCTCTTTTCATATTGGCCCAATTCACTTTGCAGCCAACGGAGACGCGTACACCACCTACGAAAATGCCGTCTACAGTATCAACCTCAACTAACCCAAACCGACACAGGCTACACAAGTAGCCTGTTTTCTATTCAACGCCAAACCTTTCAAAGCACTATGCTACAATCCGCAGCTAATCCACGCCCTGCTAGAGGTTGAATCGTGCGTAAGATTTTGGTGACCAGTGCTTTACCCTATGCCAACGGTGACATCCATCTCGGACACCTTGTCGAATATATCCAAACGGATATCTGGGTACGCGCCATGCGGATGCAAGGCCATCAGGTCACCTATGTCTGTGCCGACGACGCGCACGGCACCGCGATTATGCTGACCGCCGAAAAAAACGGCATCAGCCCAGAGCAACAGATCGCCAATGTTCAGCGTGACCACGAGCGCGATTTTGCGGGTTTTTCGGTTGGTTTTGATCACTACCACTCCACGCATAGTAGCGAAAATCGTGCGCGTACCGAGGACATGTATCGGCAACATCTGGCGTCGGGACATATCGAGGTGCGCCCGATCACCCAATTGTACGACCCTGAAAAAGGGCTGTTTTTGGCGGATCGCTTTATTAAAGGCGAATGCCCAAAATGTGGCACAAAAGACCAGTACGGCGACAACTGCGAAAACTGCGGCGCAACCTATGACGCGACCGAACTGAAAAACCCCTACTCGACCTTAAGCGGTGCGACTCCGATTGAAAAACAGTCGGATCATTACTTTTTTAAACTACCCGCTTTTACGGAGTTTTTAAAAGACTGGACGACCGCCGACGGTCACCTGCAAAGCAGCATCGCTAATAAACTCGGCGACTGGCTAAATGACGGCCTGATGGATCTGGATATTTCACGTGATGCGCCATATTTTGGCTTTGAGATTCCTGACGCACCGAACAAATATTTTTATGTGTGGATTGATGCGCCGATTGGTTATATGGCGAGTTTTGAACATCTGTGCAACAGCAAACCTGAACTCGGCTTGGCCTTTGATGACTACTGGCGCGACGGTCATCCAACTGAGCTGTATCACTTTATTGGTAAAGACATCGTCAAATTTCATGGGCTGTTTTGGCCTGCGATGCTGTCAGCAGCCAACTATCGCACCCCAACAGGCGTGTTTGCACATGGCTTCTTGATGGTAAATGGCGAAAAAATGAGCAAGTCGCGCGGCACGTTTATCAAAGCGGCGACTTATCTTGAGCATTTAAACCCTGAATATCTGCGTTACTATTTTGCCAGCAAGCTATCCAATGGTGTTGAAGATATTGATTTGAATCTGGAAGACTTTATCCAAAAGGTCAACAGCGATTTGGTCGGTAAAGTGGTCAACATCGCCAGTCGTTGCGCCAAGTTTATCAATACTAGCTTTGATCACCGTCTGTCCGCGACCTGTAGCGAGCCTGCGTTAGTCCAAACGTTTATTGATGCGGGTGATGCGATTGGACAAGCGTTTGAGGCGCGGGAATACAGTCGGGCGATTCGAGACATCATGGCGTTGGCTGATCAAGCCAATCAGTATATCGACGAGAAAAAACCGTGGTCACTGGCAAAGGCCGACCCGACTTCTGCCGAGGTTCAGGCGATTTGTTCGGTTGGTCTAAACCTGTTCCGCTTGCTGATGCTGTATCTGTCGCCAGTGTTGCCGACCATGGCCGCACAAGTACAGGCATTGCTGAAACTGGATCGACTGGACTGGGCGAGCCGCGCCGAGGTATTGCTGGATCATGAGATTGCGCAGTTCCAACCGTTGATGCAACGGGTGACCAAAGAATCAGTGGCCGCGATGGTCGAAGCATCGAAAGATTCTCTTGCCGCTGCTGCACCTGTGGCACAAGTCACCACCACTAAAGACAAGCAAGCCAAAACCAAGGCCGCGTCAAAACCTGCCGCAACGCCTGACAGCACGGGCACGATTGGGATTGATGACTTTTTAAAGGTGGATCTGCGGGTTGCCCAGATTCTGAATGCTGAACTGGTCGAGGGGTCGGATAAGTTGTTAAAGCTGACACTGGACTTGGGCGAGGCTGAACCGCGCACGGTGTTTAGTGGGATTCGGGGGGCTTACTCACCTGAGGCGCTGTTGCATCGGATGGTGGTGGTCGTAGCCAATCTTGCCCCACGCAAAATGCGCTTTGGCATGTCGGAAGGCATGGTGATCGCGGGCGGTAACGATGATGGGATTTTTCTGTTGTCACCCGATAGCGGCGCGAAAGTGGGTGATAAGGTGAGTTAGGTGTCAAAGGCATGATCCACCCAGAAGTGTACTTTGATATTAATGCTAGAATGACCGAGCGAGGGTACTTGCTTACAAGCGGGTCGCTTGCCAATCTTTCTCAACTCGGTCTTACCCCATCCAAGGCAGTGGGAATGAAGTTCACGTTCAACGGCGGAAATGATGTAGACAATGATGGTACCCCAGTCGAAGTCATCTTTGACGGCACTATTGAATGGAGTGCTGAGTATGGCTACCTCGCGGTAACAGATGATCGTGGCATCTACTTGAAACCGAAGCGCTGATGCCTGACTACGCACCATGACGAACCGATTTAAAGGACTCCGTGACTTCACCCAAACCATCTAATATTGCCATCCGCCTACGCCTACTCCACGGCGAACACATCGCCTTGGGCAATGGCAAAGCTGACCTCCTCGACGCGATTGCCGCGACGGGTTCAATCTCACAAGCCGCCAAACAACTCAGCATGAGCTATCGGCGGGCGTGGCTGTTGGTGGATACCATGAATCAGTGTTTTGTCACGCCGTTAGTCATCACCCAAACGGGTGGCGCACACGGCGGCGGCACGCAACTCACCGAACTTGGTGTGCAGGTCTTGCAAGTGTTTCGGCAAATGCAACAGGCGGCACTACA
>JAYXXU010000281.1:0-5174 GCA_036019135.1 Pseudomonadota bacterium
CCATGGTCGGCCGAGCTGATTGAGCATTTTAAAGAGCAGTGGATATGGAAAGAGCTGTCTGGTAACAGTGGGCTACCGTGGTCGGCCGAGCTGATTGAGCAGTTTAAAGGTCAATGGAAATGGACAAAGTTGTCTGGCAACTATTGGTTGCCATGGTCGGCCGAGCTGATTGAGCATTATAAAGACCGCTGGGATTGGAAGGCGCTATCTGGTAACAGTGGATTAGAATGGTCATCAGAGCTGATTGAGCAATATAAAGATCGCTGGGATTGGAGGGCGCTATCTGGTAACACTCGTCTACCGTGGTCAGCAGAATTGATCGAGCAATATAAAAATCGCTGGGATTGGACAGAGTTATCGTATCTTTATGATGGTGAGCTAATTTATAAAGATGATCTAGGTCTAAAATGGTCGTCAGAGTTTATTGAGCAGTATAAAGACTACTTGGACTGGGAAGTGCTGTCGACCTTCGAAGAACTACCATGGTCGTTAGAATTTCTTGTGCAGTATAAAGACTACTTGGATACGAGCGAGTTCTATGACAACAGCACGGTGTGTGAGTGTCTTGGTATAGATCCGCATCAGGACGTGGATTGCGGTGACATGAGTGATCAGATCATTGTTAGATTTCCTTTTGCTAGAAGTAACGAAGATGGTGCTTCTCGTCCTAATATCACTGATTTTTCTGAGGAGGAGCTATCAGATCCACGTGCTTGCTTGAGTTTGATCTTGTCTTGGGAGCTTGATGAAATGGGAAATCAGGATGAAGACGATTGGGATGAAGATGAAGATGAAGATGAAGATGAAGATGAAGATGAATCGGATTATTCCGACGTAAAAATCATCCGCATCGAGATTTTATATGATGGCGTGACACCGTTCGATTCTGATGGTGAAATAGGCTATTGGTTTAAAGACGGCGAACTGTGTGGTTATCCTGAGCCGATTGTCCATTTTACTTTTAACCAAGAAGTCAATGCTGAAGATTTTATTCCTGCGATCAATAGATCAAGCTTTCAGACCTTGACTGCTGCGATGCGGGAGAAAGACAGTGAGCCTTACACCGCCGAGGATCATAATGGTTATGTGGTGGCGTTGGGTATGCTGAGCCTAATAAATACACAATTTCAGCTGCATGTTAACAAGGCTTTTTGTGGCAAGGTGTTTGAATTCCCTGATGGTTTACCGTCATCTGGTTATGCTTTGTCAGGAACAGACTTTATCCTAGAGCGGCAGTCTTGGATCAAGCATTAATCGTTTTAAATTTTGAATTGATGTCACTTGGGATGTAAGCAGTATGCTCAGCGATCACGAAAAAAAGCGTTATTTAACCCCTGAAATTAGTGCGTATTTGGCAGCGTTATCGCCAGAAGACGCGGAATGGTTTTGGATGCTGATCGAAGAGATACAGCTTGCTTTTCCCTCGTTAGACCACTATTCACATGCTGACGGTGCATGGATAGGCATCGGTATTAAGCCCATCACCAGAAGAAACGGTACTAATTTTTTCTATGTGGGTGAGAGAGGTAGGCCACAGCGTTTTTGTGGCTATGTCAGTAGTAGGAAAGTAGATTACAGTGAAATTAGCTCGTTTGGGGTTGATCGAAAGTATCAACACCAACGCGAAGATATACAGGCATGGTTAAACGCGCTCAAAGACGACCTTAAGGATTTTGATATACACGGCTCAGGGCTGCGACCTGTGGATTATCCACAACATAGCGTCGGTCAAGTTGATGCGAATGTGACTGAGGTGTTTCATCCAAAATCTGAAAAAATCAGTGTTCGCCTGACCACCAACCAACTCCTATACGGCGCAGCAGGCACGGGCAAAACCTACGCCTTGCAGCAACTCCAGCAAGACTATACCGAAACCCTTGTGACCCAAGATCACGAGACTTTTTTGGCTGAAAAGCTACGGGATCGCAGTTGGGCAGAAGTGATTGCGTTGGTGTTTTTGGAGGAAAGCAGATCTCTGCGCGTGCCTGAGTTAATTCAACATCCGCTGTATCTGGCAAAAGTCAAAATTCACGGCATTCAAAAGCCACAAGCTAATGCTTGGGCAGTTTTACAGCGCAACGCACCAGAAGATTCTGAAACGGTGAGGGTCAATAAAAAATCCAAATGGGCATGGTTCGATAAAGATGATGCGGGTTTATGGCGTTTGTTGGATGCTGAGAGAGAGGACTTAGCCGACCTTCGCCAATTACTAACCAGTATTCAAGCAGGCGCACAACAAGGCGAAACCATCCAACGCTATCGGTTTGTCACCTTTCATCAGTCGTATAGCTATGAAGATTTTATTGAAGGCTTACGCCCCGTATTGGCTGACGATGAGCGGCTGGATGACAGTTCAAGCGGTGGACAAGTGCGCTACGAAATCAAACAAGGCGCATTCGTCGAACTCTGCGAGCGAGCACGACAAGACCCCGCACATCAGTACGCCATGTTTATTGATGAAGTCAATCGCGGCAACGTCAGCAAGATTTTTGGCGAACTGATCAGCCTGATCGAATTGGACAAACGGGCAGGCTGCGTGAATGCCTTGAGCGTGACATTGCCATATTCAAAGCAAAATTTTAGCGTACCTGCTAACGTCAGTATCTACGGCACGATGAACAGCGCCGACCGTTCACTGACCCCACTCGATACTGCGTTACGCCGTCGCTTTGAGTTTTTGGAATTTATGCCACAGCCCGAATTGCTGGCCAAGCGCGAGCAAGGTGCTGAGGTTGATGGCGTGAATTTGGTTGCATTGTTACAGATACTCAATGACCGAATCGAAGTGCTACTCGGTCGTGACTATTGGTTGGGACATGCGTATTTTTGGTCGGTCAAAACGTTAGCCGATCTCAAAAATGTGATGTGCCACAAAGTCATTCCGCAGTTGCAGGAACACTGCTTTGACGACTGGGAAAAAGTGCGGCTGATTCTGGCCGATAACCAAAAACCAAATGCACCAGAAAGGCAGTTTATTCAAGTCAAAACTCCTGACAGTGCGCAACTGGAGCGGCTATTTGGTGCTGGTTCGGTCACTTCATGTCTGCCGAGCTATCAAGTCAATCCATATTTGATGCTGGATGATATTGAGCCAGATCTGGATGTGTTTTTGCAGGCTGAAACCTATTGGGCGATGTACGGAGCGTGAATCATTTAGCAGCACCATATTACTGTTTATTTGAGCATCAGCGCGTATCTGCGGTTGCGATTGCGGGTTGGTCGGATATACAAGTGCTACCAGCGTGGACGTTTGCATGGTTGCTGGAGCAGCTTGAATCCTCGCGCAATTGCTTTGTATTGGAAGCGGTGCGCGGCGTGCCAGTGATTAAGTTTCAACAGTGTGTCGGAGTGTTGCGTTGCCCTGATGGGGTGGTGTTGGAAATTTTACCCAAAGCATTTAAACACGATGACACACCCGAAGCAGCGCGTGCGATCTTGCTGAAGATGCTGGCGGCTGTGCCGGAAATCACGGCGCTCTTACAGACAAAAGCTACGGTGCAACTGGCTAAAATGCCGTTGCTTGATGTGTTTTTGCAGTTGGCGCTCGACAGCTTTGCACAGGTGATTCAGCGTGGGCTGCGGCGTGATTATCGGACGGAGCAGGGCAATCTACCAACCTTACGTGGGCGATTGTTGGTCAGCCAACAGCTTCGACATAACTTGACCAATCAAGCGCAGTTTTTTACCGCACACGATGAATATACGGCCATTCGCGCTGAAAATCGCCTGCTTAAATCTGCCCTATTGATGGCCAGTCGCATTGCTAAATCAACCAAACAACAGCACTTGGCACATGAGTTGTTATTGCGGATCGGTGACGTTCCTGCATCACAACAGCTTGCACAAGATTGGCGCGCCGTGCGGCTAGATCGCAATATGTCCTATTATCGACCTGCTTTGGCATGGGCAAAAATCTTACTCGATCAACACAGCCCATTGGTTAACGCTGGTCAGCAAGAGGCACTGAGTTTGTGGTTTGATATGAATCAGTTATTTGAGCGCTATGTGTTGGTTTGTTTAAATCAAAACCTACCCAAGGGTCATCAAATATTGGCGCAGTCACGCGAAAAAGCCATGCTACATCTGCAGTCGACGCAGAAGCTTGAGCAGCATGGCACACTCAAACCTGATCTGCTGTATCAAATTGATGGTCAAGCCCAGCAGGTGTTAGATACCAAGTGGAAGCTGATCAATACCCCAAACCCGATACAATCGGTCAGCCCCGCCGATCTGTATCAAATGCAAGCCTATGCGGCAGCGTACCTGCCGCACGGTGGTCAGGTCTGCTTGATTTATCCTAAGACGGCACAGTTCCAACAGCCAATCACAGGTTGGCGATTTAGCCATATTCAAGATGGGAGCGTTGAGTTGAGGCTGCTCCCCTTTTGTTTGGTGAGTGGGCGATTGGGGTTGATCGCTGACAAGGATTGTGGCTAATAACACTGGTGTTTTTGATGCGAGTGGTGATTGAGAGAAGATACTTTGCCAATAAGAGATTTTGAGTGAAAATGATTGATCAATATGACGTTTTTTGTCGGAAAAAACTTTATTTTGCTTGACGGTTTTAAGTGTGCTGCTGTTGAATCAATGCAAGTACAGCGATAAAACAAGAGTTGGAATTGCCCGTTTTCAAAGGATATTGACTTATTGATTTGAGGAGCAGTTGAATGAATCAGCATGGTTGGGGAGGTGCGTTAGGCGTAGTTCTGCTGTTGGTGTGTGGGACACCCAACATCGCTTTTGCCCGCACGACAATAGATCAAAAAACCTTATTGAGCTTGCCCATTCAGGAGCTACAGCGACAAGGCGCTGCGGCATTACATGCGGGGGATCCCGCACAAGCCATTAAGATTTTTTCGGAGCTTGCTGCGCGCCAACCCCGTGACGCGGCTAGTCAGACCTTATTGGCATTTTCTTATCATTTAACCAGTCAGACCAATCCTGAAGCTGTCGATTTGGCATTGGCAGGCTATGATTTGGCTGCTCGTGCAGAATCAGGGCAATTCTGGCCACTGGCATTGGCAGGTTATGCCGCCTATGAGCAAGGCCGCTATGACGAAAGTCTATCGTATTTGGCGCGTGGTTTATTGGTGCGTCCAACGGATCAACAGGCCATGGCTGTCTTAGCGGCTGCGGCATATATGAGCGGCGATGCGGGATTGGCGAGTGTGGCG
>JAYXXU010000282.1:0-1781 GCA_036019135.1 Pseudomonadota bacterium
AGCGGGTGTGCAGCGTGTCAACCTGATCAGCCCAGCCACTGACCTCGTGATCCCCCCAAGCCGTTATGCCCGCTGTACTACTCGCAGCGTGCAAATCTTAGAGTATCGCGATGTCTAATCTTTTGCCACCCAACTCAACCAAGCTCGAAAAAGCGCTGGCCAAACAAGCGGATCGGATCACCGCCATCCCAGTCGGCATTGCTGCGCTGCACCATGTCGATCATTGCCCAGTCCCATATTTGCCTTGGTTGGCATGGTCATTAAGGGTTGAGTTTTGGGATGCAAATGGATCAGAAGCTCAAAAACGTCAGGCCATTTGGGATGGTCGGACATTCAATCTGTCGCGTGGCACAGCCAATGCGCTGCACTACGCCCTACAGCAAGTCACCCCTACCTATCAGCTACTGGCATGGCATCAGCTCACACCCAAAGGTATGCCGTTCACGTTTACTGTCCAGCTCCCACAAACCCAGCTTTATTCCATCAATGACATTCAAACGATTCATACCGCCGTCAATGCGGCCAAAAGCGCACGCGATTTATACAGCGTGCAAGCGCGTATTTTTACGGATTCAACAGTCGCGGTGGCTGGTGCTGCCCGTGAAGGACAACGCGTCAGATTGTCCACCCTCGATTGACCCGATCAACCTGGAGCCTTTTATGACTACCCTTGCAAAAGCCAAAGCACAATCACATGCTCAGCCCCCTCAACCATTAGCAGTGACTCCGAATGTTCGCCTGTTGAATAGCCCAGTAGATGGCGCAGCGCTGTCGATTTCAACGGAACACACCAATATCGTGCAAGTGGTAAACCCGCCACCTGAGTTTAGCCTGGACTTAGATGGACAAAACTTCTCAGCTTTCGGCGCGAATCATTTCATTTTGCACGTAGACAGTACGACTGCCACCGCAATCACCGTGAATTTCGTACGCGGTGCAACCGTACTCGACACCACCGTGATTGAGGTGGACGCTGACCAACTGAGCGTGGTGACACTGGCTCACATTGTGAAAGGGAATGATCAAGTCTCGCTCCTTACTGTGGGACAGCATACTGTGGGAAAGTCTGATGCCACTGGCGATGTCAGTGGATATTTTACAGCGCTGATCAATGCCCAGTTTGACAACAATGTATTGCAGTACACCGCAGGCACGCTGAGTGCCATTGGCAGTGCAGATGCAGGCTATCTTGCGATCAAGTCATTCACTGATGGGGATGCTATTGCACTTGGCATACCCGATCTGGCTGGGGGTCAAATCCAATTCTTGTGGCTGGATAGTCCAACGCCAAGTGCCAGCAGCGCCACAATGTGGACGATGGGCTCAGATGGATTGTCCACATCAATTGGCGATGGCTTGGATAGTATTGGCCTGAATGTCAACGATGTGATCAGCATCAATCGAAATGGCCAACAACTCTCTGCATCCGTCAATGGTCAAACCATCTCCTTAACCAATCCAGCCATCAGCAGTGATGCATACCTGCACATTATCAATACCAACAATCTGGCTGATGCAGTCGCATTGCAATTTTTACCACCAGTTGGGGGCTAACGGATGGCCAACTACTATCTGATACTCACTGACTATGGCAGCCAGCGACTCGCCGCCGCTCAAGCGGATCAACAGCCAATCGGAATCAGCTACTTAGCAGCAGGTGATGCCAATGGGCTGCCCTACTTGCCACAATCGCGGATCGATAGCACGGCACTGATCAATGAGTTGGTGCGTGTCCCTATCCACGCTGTCAACGTGGTGGGACAACAGGTAGAAGTGGTCGC
>JAYXXU010000283.1:0-2006 GCA_036019135.1 Pseudomonadota bacterium
GTCTCCATGTTTGGTGGTCTGGTGTCGTTTATTCGTCGGCGTAATGCCACCACGCCCAAAGTCCCATTGAAAGAGCAGTTTGGCATTTTATGTGGCGAACTGACCATCTCGGCCTTTGCTGGACTGATCACCTATTGGCTCTGTCAGTACTGGGGACTGCACTCCGCGTTAACTGCGGTCTTTATTGCCGTCTCTGGCCACTTAGGTGGCAAATCCATCGACGCGATCAGCCGTATGTGGCTTGGCGCTATTGATAAAGGAAACCCTTCAGCATGAGCATTCGACTCTCACCACATTTCACGCTGGCCGAAATGACCCACAGCCAGACCGCAGCGCGTCAAGGCATCGACAATTCGCCGACCGCTGCCCATCAAGCCAACCTGAAGCAGCTGTGTGTCGAACTGCTCGAGCCGATTCGTAGCATGTTGGGCAACCGTCCCATCACCGTGAGCAGTGGCTATCGATCTGTTGCATTAAACGCGGCAGTGAACGGCTCTTTAACCTCAGCGCACTGTATTGGCTTTGCGGTGGATTTTAATTGTCATAGTTTCGGCAATGCCAAAGCAGTGGCGACCTTCTTGGCGCATGAACTGCCCAAGCGTGGCATCCAGTTTGACCAACTGATTTTAGAGTTTGGTGGCTGGGTGCATCTGGGCATGTTTAACCGCCAGATGCGGCAACGTGGCCAGATCATGACCTTCCGTATGATCAACGGCAAACTCGACATCAAAAAAGGGATCATCTAGCCATGCAGCACTGGATCGATCTGCAACAGCACCTGACCCACAACCTGCCTAACTTGTCCGCAGACAAGCTGCATGTGTTGGTGGTGAATGGTGAGCTGCAACACAGTGCGATGACCTACACCATCCGCATCTTGCTGATTGATTATCGTGGTGATCCGTTGCTGCCGCTGGTACTGGTCAATCGCTGGCTACAGGCCAAACACCGCGATGAGCCAGAATTGCAAAGGCTGAAATTCAGCAGTGAAGTGATTGATAAAGAAACTTTTGATCTTGAGATCGATATCCCAATGACCGACAAGCTGGTCGATGATGGGACAACTTTCCACATCTGTCCGCCGATGTATTGGGATGACACGCAGTCGGCCTTTGTACAGGCTGAGTTATGACGTAAGCAGCCTAAAAAGCATTGAAGATTGGAACATCTTAATCTATTGGTGAGAGCAATGAAAGAAGCATCTGATCATTATGGTTTTTGGAAAGTCATGCTTAGCCTTGCTGTGCTGATTCTCTTATGGAAATTTGCTGAAATCTTGCAAGCTGTGAATGGATTGCTAGTGGTGATACTGGATAAATCCACATGAGGCAAAACTCCATGCAAGGCTTGCGCGAGTGGCTGGATGCTTTAGCCCTATCGCTTGAACCTGCTCAAGCCAAACAGTTGATGCAGTCCCTTGCACAAGGGTTACGGGTGCGCACCCGTCAGCGAATCAATGCCCAGCGTGACCCTGACGGCAATCGGTTTATTCCGCGCAAACGTGATCAGCTTGGACGGATTCGCCGTGAAGCCATGTTTAACAAGTTACCGCGCCAGCTCAAGACTCAGTACAGCAGCGAGCATGCTGCGGTCGGCTTGGCTAGTCGCAACGCTTTTATTGCCCGTGTTCACCAGTACGGACTGAATGATCGACCCAGTCGTAGCCAGCAGCCGGTGCGTTATGCACGGCGTGAACTGCTGGGATTTAGTACCGATGATCAGACATGGGCGATGCAACAGATACGGGAATTTATTAGCCAGCGTCTTTGAAGACGGATCAGGAGATCATGAAAGACTTACGTTGTAGCACATGCAACCGCCTATTGGCTCGCATGTCAGGTGAGGCGTTAATCGCCGTGAAATGTCCGCGTTGCAAGACGCTAAACTCTTTTAACAACGCCACGAGCGTCAAACCAGACCAGCAACAGACTGGCACACTGGAGCGCCATCGTGCCCAAGACCAACCCAACTGATGTTGAAGACATCACCTATAACCCATCCGGCCA
>JAYXXU010000284.1:0-3711 GCA_036019135.1 Pseudomonadota bacterium
ACATTTTTGAACAATTGTGCCTCATAATCGTCTGCATCTCGCCATGTATGGCAATGCCGACACAATGTTCGTACTAGACGCTGTGCGACCAAACCAATCAATGAGGATGACAATAAAAACGGCTCAATGCCCATGTCTTTCAGGCGAGTCACCGCACCGACTGCGGTATTGGTGTGCAAGGTAGACAACACCAAATGCCCTGTCAGCGACGCTTGTACCGCAATTTCGGCGGTTTCTAAATCCCGAATTTCGCCGACCATTACCACGTCAGGATCTTGGCGCAGCATGGCACGCAAGCTGCGCGCAAAGGTCATATCGACCTTTGGGTTAACCTGTGTTTGGCCAATCCCTTCGAGTTGATATTCAATCGGATCTTCAGCAGTCAAAATATTACGTGTATTGTCGTTCAGATCCGTCAATGCCGCATACAGCGTGGTAGTTTTACCCGAACCCGTTGGGCCTGTGACCAAAATAATCCCATGTGGCCGATGAATCAGTTGGGTCAAATGCTCATAATCACTGGGAATCAAGCCCAAATGCGACATATTCAAGCGGCCAGCTTGCTTATCCAACAATCGCATCACCACACGCTCACCGTGATTCGATGGCAAAGTCGAGACCCGCACATCCACTTCACGCCCTGCCAACCGCAATGAAATACGTCCATCTTGTGGAATACGTTTTTCGGCAATATCCAAACGTGCCATGACCTTAATCCGTGAGATCAACAACGGCGCAAGCTCCCGACGCGGCTGTACAATTTCACGCAACTGACCATCGACCCGCAGCCGCACCGACAAGCGCCGCTCAAAGGTCTCAACATGAATATCCGATGCCCCCAAACGAATCGCTTCGGACAATAAGGCATTGATCAAGCGAATAATTGGTGCATCATCTTCCTGATCCATCAAATCTTCTGTCTCAGGGACTTGATCCGCGAGACTGAGTAAGTCAGGATGATCCTCAAGCCCTGCCGCCACCTGCTGCGACTCACCCCGATCCCCTGCATATGCGCTGGACAGCAGTCGATTAAACTCATCATCACTGATGGTTTGATAGCGTGCGGGTTCTCCCAAGATTCTGCGCGCCTCAGTCAACGCTGGCAGGGGGGCGTCATCACGCAAGACAATAATGGCCTGCTCACCCTCGAATTGAAACAGCACGCCATGCCGTTTGGCAAAGCTATAAGGAAGTTGGGTCTGATGAATCAGTTGCACGGTCAAATCCGTTGTGGTGAAACGACTGTCTGGAGTGTACTTGAAGCCATCGCTGGGGTGAAGCCAGCATTCACACAGCATCAGCAGACTTCGTCACACATTTGGTAGATCATCGTGCGTTGACACCTTGACATGGTTGTTTGAGAGTTTTGATATGCCGATTGCCCCTACTCCCGTGACCTCGCCGATTTCGACACTACAATGGTGGGGCGAGCATACGTTTTTGCTTGGACAAAGTCGGGTGTGGCAGCTTGGCTCATTGGTCATCAAAATCACCCGTAATGTCCATGAATGGCAAGTCGAGTATCATCGACCACGCCTGCAAGACGAGAATGAACAAAGTTGGTGTGTCCTGCCTGCTGATACCGTACTTGAACAGCCTGTCAAACTAGAGCGCTATTTATTTGAGCAAACATCCGACCAACTCTCCTTGCTGCCCCGATTGGCTGACCGATCTGTTGTGGTCAAACCCATCAATCCAATCTTTATTCCAGCAGGCCAGCAAGGCACCATGTATGTTAGTACGCCACTATGGCTATCAATCATCACAGGGCGCAAAAAAACACCCATTTTTGATCTGCCGATTATTCGTCCAAATGACACATGGTTTGGCCCCGACACGCTCAAGGGTGAAATCTGTTACGCCACACCCGTTTTTGGGCGGACAGAGCTTGCCCAACTCCCACCTCACGCGCTGCGCGCCGTGACACCTGTGCATTTTCGCAACCGCAGCAGTGGTCAACTGCAACTTGAACGGATGAATCTGCCTGTCGCAGCTTTACCTTTGTTTCAAAGCCTCGAAAATGGCCGACTTTGGACATCCGAAATCGAAGTGATTCAAGAATCGAGCACTCGCCCTCCCCGTGTCCGCATCGACAACCATACCCCACCACATGCGGGAAAGGTTCGTTTTATCAACCCACCACGCACGGCAGAAAGTGGCTTCTTCCGTATTTTCGATAGCTTTTTTGATTAGGATCTGTCGTGAAATTTGATTTCTTAAATGAGTTTTATAAGATTCTACAGCCCATTTCCAGCTTTCTCACCAGCAAGCGCATGGAAGACCTACTGTCTGCTGTACTGATGATTGGGATTGGCTTTTTGATTGCCAAGCTACTCAGCAATACTGTGATCAAGACCATGGGACGCCGCTTTAACTCCCATCAGCGCTTGATTTGGGGTCGGGGCATTTTTTATTTTATTTTTATCTTGTTTGTGTTTTCAGGCTTACGGGAGGCAGGCTTTAATCTGGGGATTTTTTTGGGTGCAGCGGGGATTCTCACTGTTGCAATTGGCTTTGCCTCACAAACCTCCGCATCCAACTTGATTTCAGGCTTGTTTTTGATTGGCGAAGGACCATTCGAAATTGGCGATTATATTCGCGTGGACAACATAGAGGGCGTTGTACTGTCAATTGATCTGCTATCGGTTAAGCTCCGAACGCTGGACAATATTTATATCCGACTTCCCAATGAGCAACTGATTAAATCACCTGTACAAAACCTTACCCGCTTCCCGATTCGTCGCGTGCCGATCACGATTGCCGTTGCGTATGGCGAAAATATCGAACGTGTTCGTAAGGCCTTATTACAACTAGCCTCTGAGTATCCACTCGCCTTAAACGATCCCCAACCCGACATTTTAATTCAGCGCTTTCGCGACTCCAACATTGAGCTGTTGTTTGGGGTGTGGACACAGAGTGATCATTTTTTGCAAGTGCGTGACGAAATGCACGAAGTGATCAAAGAAGGCTTTAAACGGCATGGCATTAATATTCCATTACCCCAGATTACTGTCCACCATATTGCACCAACTGCGGATATGACCTCTGCACAATTTACATTGGTCGAATCAGAGATGTTTAAAGGAAAAATGGATTTGGATCGTAAGTCACCAACCAGTCGTGACTGAAGCGGTATAACCCTGTGCGCCTATCGTGCAAAAAACGTGCTGATTGGACAAAGTGCCTCTGTTGTATATTTGCTGGAGTGACGCGATTTTTTGAATTGCTACCAATGCCAAGCTGGCGCAATCAGCGCATAATCGGTTGGTTCGTAATTTCCTCTCACTGACTGTTTTATTGTTGAGATCTGTGACATGCCTGCATATAAAGCTCCCCTACGTGACACCCGCTTTTTGATGAATGAAGTGTTCGACTTCACTACCCACTACAGCACCCTGTCAAATGGCGAGACCGCTGATAGCGAAACTGTCGATATGATTTTGGACACCATGGCTGACTTCTGTGCCAATGAGTTGTCTCCACTGTACCAAACAGGTGATGAAGAAGGCTGTACTCGCCACAGCGATGGCAGTGTCACCACACCAAGTGGCTTCAAAGCCGCTTATGACAACTACGTTGCACTGGGCATGCAAGGGCTGTCCTATCCTGAAGAGTTCGGCGGCCAAAACATGCCGATGTCGCTGAACCTGATCAAATCTGAAATGATGGCGACTGCCAACTGGGCATTCACCATGTATCCTGGTTTGAGCG
>JAYXXU010000285.1:0-3689 GCA_036019135.1 Pseudomonadota bacterium
CCACCCAAAACTGGTTGGGCACAGATGATCAGGGCCGTGATGTGTTGGCGCGGATTCTGTACGGTTTGCGCGTGTCGATTTTATTTGGGTTGGGACTGACACTGGTTGGCTCAATCATTGGTGTGGCTGTCGGGGCGATACAGGGCTATTACGGTGGCTGGATTGATCTGATTGGACAACGGGTGTTGGAGGTCTGGAGTGGCCTACCGATGCTGTTTATGATCATTATTTTGGTCAGTATTTTTACCCCAAGTATCGGCTGGTTGTTTGCGGCGATGCTGTTATTTGGCTGGATGAGCTTGGTTGGGTTGGTGCGGGCAGAGTTTTTGCGTGCGCGTAATTTTGATTATGTGCGTGCCGCACGAGCGATGGGTACACCTGATCATCAGATTATCTTTCGGCATATTTTGCCGAACGCGTTGGCTTCAAGTTTATCGCAGTTGCCGTTTATTTTGACCGCGAATATTACCGCACTGACCGCATTGGACTTTTTGGGCTATGGCTTGCCGCCTGGTTCGCCATCGTTGGGTGAGCTGATGACGCAGGCCAAAAATAATTTAGATTCGCCTTGGTTGGCATGGTCGGCGTTTTTTGCACTGTCGATTTTGCTGTCGCTACTGATTTTTATTGGGGAGGCGGCGCGTGATGCCTTTGATCCACGACGTTAATCCACAGATGACAGCAACACCGATTGTCAGTGTCGAAAAACTCCGTATTATCGCAGGCCGTAAGGTGCTGGTAGATGGATTGTCGTTTGAATTGATTCGTGGCCAAACACTGGCGATTGTCGGTGAGAGTGGCTCGGGCAAATCGCTCAGTTCGTTGGCGATTTTGGGTCTATTGCCCGCAGGCTTGACCCAGCATGGCCGTATTCGTTTGGATGGTCAGGTATTGGATCAGCAGACCGCACAACAGATCAAGCAGTGGCGGCAGATTCGTGGTCAGCGGGTGGCGATGATTTTTCAAGAGCCGATGACCGCGCTCAATCCACTGCATCGGATTGAACGGCAGATCGGCGAGATGCTGTTGTTATCAGGGCTATCCAAGGTGCAAACCCGTGCCAAAGTCTTGGATTTGTTGACCCAAGTGGGCATCCGTGAGCCTGAGCAAAAACTCAAAGCCTATCCACATGAACTCTCAGGTGGCCAACGGCAGCGGGTGATGATTGCGATGGCGTTGGCGCTTGATCCTGATGTGTTGATCGCTGATGAGCCGACTACTGCGTTGGACGTGACCTTGCAGGCGCAGATTTTGGACTTGCTCCAACAGATCAAGGCCGAGCGCAATATGGCGCTGTTGTTGATCAGTCACGATCTGAACTTGGTGCGGCGCTACAGTGATCAGGTGATTGTATTGCAGGCAGGACAGGTGCATGAACAGGGTGCAACTGAAGCCCTGTTTGCCAATCCACAGCATGCGTATACGGTAGATTTGTTGGATCAGGATTTTGGTCAGCCGTTGCCGATGCAGCCTGATGCGCCGCCATTGTTACAACTGAAAAAACTTGCGGTCAAATTTCCGATCAAGTCAGGCTTGCTGAATCGAGTCACGGGCTATGTGCATGCGCTACAGCCGTTGGATCTCACGGTCTATCGTGGCGAATCGGTGGGGATCGTCGGTGAGAGTGGCTCAGGCAAGACCTCAATGGCGCTGGCCTTGGCGCGATTGATTGGCAGTATGGGGCAGATCACCCTAGACGGGGTGCAACTGGATCATGTGCCCGAAAAGCAACTGCGTCCGCTGCGCAGTCAGTTTCAGATGGTGTTTCAAGATCCATTTGGTAGCTTAAATCCACGCTTTACGCTGGAGCAACTGATTGGCGAAGGGGTCGAAACCCGTCTGCCGAATCGTGCCGAGCGTCGTCAAGCGGTGTTAGCAACCTTGGCAAAAGTCGAGCTGCCGAGCAGCTTTATTGATCGATATCCGCACGAGTTATCAGGTGGGCAACGGCAGCGGGTGGCCTTGGCGCGGGCGTTGATCATGCAGCCGAAGCTGTTGATTTTGGATGAGCCGACCTCAGCACTGGATCGCACCACGCAGCGGGCGATGGTGACGCTATTGCGTAAGCTGCAAGCTGAGGAAAATCTGAGTTATTTATTTATTAGTCATGACTTGGCGGTGGTGCGTGCGTTGTGTCAGCGCGTGCTGGTGCTGAATGGCGGTGAGGTGATGGAGATTCAGGCGACGGAGGCGTTATTCCGTGAGCCGCGCACGGACTACACGCGGCGCTTGGTCGAAGCGGCGTTGGGGTGAGGGAATGCAAGACATGACAAAATCAACAGGTTTTGTGGCGGGCACATTAGTACATACCGATAAGGGTCTGATGCCGATTGAGCAGCTTAAAGTCGGGGATATGGTGCTGTCGAAGCCTGAGTCTGGTGAGGGAGAGGTGGCGTATAAGCGAGTGCTGAAGACTTTTAAGTCACCTGAGAAACATCGGATTATGCGTGTTGGGGTTACTGCACCGAATCTGACGGATGCCGTCTATCAAAATGAAGTAGCTCAACTAACTGAAGAGCAAGTTTTAATTGCTGCAAAATTTTGTGAGAACTCAAGCTCTAGCTATTGCTCTGACCCTTATTATGTATATTGCACAGAAAATCATCTGTTTTGGACTGATGAGTTGAGTTGGTTGGCAGCAGGCGATCTGTTTCCTGAAAAATTAGGCACAGAGCTTACCATGTTTAGTTGTTATGGATTTAAATTTACTGAGTCTGAGCGCTACATGTACGAAACACCTTTATTAAAAACCTGCATCAAAGATCTTGTGATGCTGTGTGATCAAAAGTCAGGAGAGCCGAGAGAGCCATTAGGTCTGATCGATTTTTCAAAAAACCATCCCGTGTTAATTAAAGGTCTTGATACCCAAACATATCCGCGCTTTATATGTGCAGAGCCAGACACAAAGAATCAGCCTTTTATTGATATTTCAAAAGATCAGAATCATCCGATCCATCAGGAACTTCGAGATCATGGTTACATCCGCACAGATGAAGATCCTTTTTATATGGAGCGTGGTTACACCTATGAGGGGATTAAAGACAATAAAGAGCTTTATAGGAGTTTGTTTAGGGAGTACGAAAAAGCATACTTATCAGGGAGTGACCCTCAGTACTACAAGGCTACGGTCTACAACATTGAAGTAGAGGATTATCACACCTATTTTGTGAGTGAGGTAGGTGTATGGGTGCAGAGCAAAATCTGTGGTTGAAGGTTGATTGAAGCCAAGTCTGTCTATGTCACTTGCCACACATCCAACATTGCCCATATGCTATATTCAAGCCGTCCAAAACCCATAGTACATCCGCATGAGCCTGCCCGCCAAGCCATTGCAGCGGTCAAGCGCTTAGCGATTACGGCTGTGAAAGCTGAAATCAAACTGACAAAGCATGGTTGAATGATCAATTTTAAGATAGGCTGAGTACAACAAACGACAAGCTGAGGTGAGCCATGGGCAGTGTTAAAGCCGTCGAGTTTCAAGCGCATTGCTTGGCACTACTTGAAGAAGTTGAGCGTACGGGTCAATCACTGATCTTGATTCAAGACGGTAAGCCAGCCGTCGAAATTCGTCCAATTCAGCCCGTTCACGCAGCCAGTGTAGTCGGTCTAACGGCAGGTCCATGCCACATAGAAGGCGGTAGCGTGGAGCCTGCGATTGGCAGCCACGCGGGGACGGGCCTTCTAGAGCG
>JAYXXU010000286.1:0-3774 GCA_036019135.1 Pseudomonadota bacterium
CCATCTGCTGGGCTTGCCTGTCAATCGCACGCATGGGTGCAGTTGCACGATCCAATACAGTCAAGATGGCTTTTAGGTTCAAGGTCGTCATGGTTATTTGCTCTCGTGGCGTTGAAGGGCTTTGTCATGCCAGCGCATCAGTTCTTCGACAGACATCATGGCCATACGGTCAAGGCTCATGAAGCCAGGGAAAATACTGGCGATATTCGCCATGATGTCTTCGATGTCATCAATGACTACGATGGGGTCATCAAGCCATGCTGTTCCTGCAATTTCTTTGGGACGTGGAAGTTAGCCACCACAGTTGCCAGTTGCACGATGTCCGCCAGATTCATGCGAGTCAGTTCTGGCGTGGTCAGCACGGGATCTGAGATGCGTGGCAGTAGAGTGATCAAGGTGTTGGTATCCATTTGCATCACCGCCAGTAGCGAAATACCACGCAGCTCACCCGCTTGTGGTCGGCGTAGCGTGATACGGGTAATGAGGTTGTCACCGCGTTGAATCGGCTCATCCAGATCAACAGTTTCAAATTGGGCTTCTTGGGTCATGATCGTGTGTCCTGTGTCAGTCAAAGAGTGAGGGTGGAGCAGTTGAGCAGCAGCCCCTATTGGAGCTGCCGAACGTAGCGGGGCTGCTTAAATGTTTGCGTCTAATCCAATGGCGTTGCGAATTTCGGCCAAAACATCCACGCCATCGACGATGCATTTCATGTTGATTACATCGATCTCAATTTCGTCACGGCCATCGACGCGCAGGCGGTAGTAGTTGATGTGGTACAAAAAGCTTTGTTCTGTGTCATCACCCGCTTTAGATGTGCCGCCATCGACCTCTGCCAAGCGGCCACGACAAAACACTTCGACCGATTGCACTGCGCAGGTGTCATCCCGTTGATATGCGCCTGTAAAGCGGAGTGGCACGGCATTGACACCTGGTTTGGCAAAATCGCGGTATAGCTCGGCCATAAAGCCGCCGACTTTGAGTGTCATTTCCATTTTTTCTTGGCCGAGATCAACGCTGACCGTACCATCCATGCCACCAGCCCGATAATCTTCGAGCTTGCGTGTCAGCTTGGGTAGCGTGACTTCAGTGACTTTGCCTTGGAAGATGGCAGCCTGACCTTCACCTTTATGGCAAAGAAAGTTTTTCAGTTTGTTGGGCATACCCATAATGTGTACTCCAGAACAGGGGGTGGAGACCCAAGCGGCTTAAGCCGCTTGAGCAATCAGCTTGGCAAAATCGACCAAGTAGCGATCTGTAATGCGCTGATTGAGGCCGAGATGCTCCAGTGTCGGAACGGGCGTGAAGTCGTAGTCGATCCAGAGTTGACCTTGACTGAGGGTTTGGGCGCTGTTTTGTTCGGGGTCATACCAAACCGATGCACCAATCAGCCTGCCAGCCCCGACAAATTCGTCTAGCTTGGCTTGGATACTATCGATGATGTCTTTGGCTAAGGACGGTTGAAGTGGTTGATCAATGAACGGAAAGCAGCCATCCACCAAGGTTTCGATAATCACCTGCGCAGTACGGGTTGCCACTTCAAAAGCAAAGCGAGGGTCTGAGCTACAGGTGCGATTGCCCCAGAAGCGGAAGCCTTCGTTTTGGAGTAAGGAGGTGACTTCGTTGGCATTGAGGTAGCCCACGTCAGTGTCAGGGTCTTCAACATCCCATGTCAGTGGCTGGCTGATGCCTGTCACCCCATTGACCACAACATTGGACAGGGATTTATGCCAGCCGATTTGCTGGTCGATTTCGGCTCGTAAGGCAATAGCAGTGGCAACGGCAGATAAAAGACCAGCACCGTATGTGGCTGAACCGTTGGTTTGATTGGACAAAGAGAATGTCACGGGATTCAACAGGTCGTTGGCATAGTCAGCCAGTTGCCCAGCCGTAGGCGTGCGGAATTTGACACGGTCGGCAGAGGTTGGCGTGATCAAGACATCGACGCTACCAGAGCCGAGTGGGCTGGGTGGCGGTGCGGTAATCTGCCAGTTATAGGTCACATCACCATCAATGTAGGTGCTGACCAAGAGACCTGCATTTTCGAGGGCGCGAAACACCCATTGATCAGCAGCCCCTTCTTGACCTTCTAAGTCGTATGACCAAGGCTCACTGACGGTAGTCAATCCATTGACCGTGACCGATAAGGTGTCTTCATAAGCGGGGTTGAGGTCGTTGTAGCCTGATTGGTTCAAGGCATACAAAAGAATCTGTGATAGGCCATCGGTGGTTGGATTAAGCAGGATGTTGCCACTTGTCCATTCTGGCCAGATCAATTCGACTTCACGATCCCCAAGGGTTTGACGGTATTGCACGACCAAATCTTCGGTTGCCAGCATGTTGCCGCTGGAGTCACGTGGGGTGACGTAACATAAGCCTCGCAGTTTTTTAGCTATGGCGATCAGGGCTTGCACGACATCTGGGGTTTCCAGAAATGGGGCAGCTAGGATCTTGGGTTTTAGTCCCAGCACAGATTTGGCTGTGAGTAGGCACTGCAACCCAGTACGTTGGCCATCCACATTCTGGCCAATCACCGCAGCACTGCTCAGTAGCTCGCCAACGGTTGGATCTTCGATACGCACCACAACCATTGTGGGATTGGTGATGGGCTGTATGGCTTCAAGCACCCGTCGAAATGTGCCTTGATAACCTGCGCCAGCCAGGGCGCGACTAATAGAGGACACACGCACTGGGGTATTGAGTGGAAACATCTCAGGATCGGCATCGTCTGCATGTACCACAATGCCAATGATGCTAGTGGATGCGGTGCGCATGGGTAGCACACCACTATTTAATTCTCGGGGGCTAATGCCGTGATGGAATGATGAGGTCATAATGACTCCTTGTGATTGAATGATTAACGCCCAAGGGCAGGATTGCCCGTCAGGGCAATAGACCCAGTGAGTGCGATACCTGCTAGGCCACCAGGCTGTCCATCCACCTCGCGGCTAGAAGCAGGCTGTTCACCTGCCTGTCCGTTTTCACCCCAGCTACCACCATCGCCGCCTTTCTTGAGATAGGCCGCGCCGTGGTCGTCCCGTTGTAAGCCACCTAAACCCACCGTCGTTGCCGTCGCGTCTGTTGGGGGATGTGCAAAGCTCTCAGGACTGCCATATGCCTCTCGATAGCTACCATGTTGTCCAAACGGCAAGCCACCACCACCAGGCGTGACACCATTCCATTTGTTTTCGCCAGCCACGATCCAGCACCAACCTGCTGCACCACCGCCGCCGCCGCCACCCGCAACGATGCCTTGGTTGTTCAATGCCAATGGGTATGTGGCCAAAATCGCATTGCCGCCATCCATCCCTGACATCGGATCAGGTGGGACTCGACTCCAGCTACCGCCATCGAGTTGATAGCCACCGCCACCCCAGCCACCATCGCCGCCACGACCTGCCACCACACCCAGAACATCCATCGACAGTTCGGTACTCGGTGGCCAGTTATCCGTGATTAGCGCGTAATTGCTGGTGGTTGATGCGGTGATCAAGACATCTTCGGCAACGATGAACTTGACCCGTTCGCCTTCAGCAGGTGCGCCGTAGGTTGCAACAAATAGATCCAGCAGATTGACATCGGTCATGTCTTGATCAATCAAGATGGTGCGCAGTGGACTGACCAAATCAGGATCGAAGCGTTGCCAGAAAAAGGTGGTACGGACTTGATGGCCTGATCCAGTACTGACCTGACTGTATTGTCCTGCTGTACCACCACTGGGCAGTCCTTTAAGCAAGACATCGGGTACAAGACGGAAATGGCCGTAGCCTTTGTAGG
>JAYXXU010000287.1:0-1278 GCA_036019135.1 Pseudomonadota bacterium
CAGTTTGATTTTGCGGTGCAAGATCATAGCGATCTCGGCGAGGCAATGGGCTTACTCGATTTTGAGGTCGCTGCCAAGCTGACGGGCTCTCGCTTTAGTGTATTAAAAGGTGAATTGGCACGGCTGCAACGGGCTTTAGCACAATTTATGCTGGACTTACACACTACACAGCATGGCTATACCGAAGTTTATGTGCCGTTTATGGTCAATGCCGAGAGTCTATACGGCACAGGGCAACTGCCAAAATTCGAAGAGGATTTGTTTAAGTTACAGGGTGATAAGCCATTTTATTTAATTCCAACCTCCGAAGTCCCGTTGACCAATCTAGTGCGTGATCAAATTGTTGATATCAACAGTTTGCCGCTGAAGTTTACTGCACATACCCCTTGTTTTCGCAGTGAGGCAGGCTCTGGTGGACGTGATACGCGTGGCTTAATTCGACAGCATCAGTTCGAAAAAGTCGAGATGGTTAATATCGTGCATCCAGCACAGTCGATGCAGGCTCTAGAAGACATGACTGCCTGTGCCGAAAAAGTGCTGCAATTGTTGGAGTTGCCATATCGGGTGATGTTGTTGTGTGGTGGAGACATGGGCTTTTCGGCAGTCAAAACTTACGATATTGAGGTCTGGTTGCCCAGCCAAGCGACTTATCGCGAAATCTCGTCTTGCTCGAATTGTGGTGATTTTCAGGCGCGGCGTTTGCTGACCCGCTTTCGTGTAGATAAAAAAACCGAGTTAGTGCATACCTTGAATGGTTCTGGTTTGGCAGTGGGTCGAACACTCTTGGCACTGATGGAGAATCATCAGCAAGCAGATGGTTCGATTGCAATTCCAGTTGCGCTACAGCCATATATGGGCGGCCTGACAGTCATTGGTCAACAGACGGCGGATTAAGTCATGGATGTCTTACCAATTGCGTTAAAACTGCATGGTCAGCGTTGTTTGTTGATTGGAGGCGGGCAAATCGCGCGCCGCAAAGCACGGTTGTTACTGCGGGCAGGTGCAGTGCTAGATGTGGTGTCACCAGAGATTCTGCCCGATTTATTACAAGATGCGTTACATTCAGGCGGACAGCATTATCCAGATGCTTACCCTGAGAGTACAGCCCGCTTATATGATTATCGTTTGGTGATTGCAGCAACGGATCAAGCCGAGATCAATGCACAGGTTTTTCGCGACTGTGAAAAGCTGAATGTGCTGGTGAATTCGGTCGACGATCCGCCGCATTGTCGATTTATTGTGCCTGCGATTATTGACCGTTCGCCTTTGTTGGTTTCG
>JAYXXU010000288.1:0-15653 GCA_036019135.1 Pseudomonadota bacterium
TGCACGGTTTCTACACCTTTGGCTGGCACACTCAGCGGATTAAATCTTGCATGATGTGTGCGGTATGAGTCATCGTCTCTCTCCAGTGGTTTTGGCATTGCTCGCGGGTTGGGGCATCAGTAGTAGCAGTGAGTTATGGGCAGAGGTAAGCCCTGCATTATCGCTCCAGCCACCCATTTTGCCGCCGCCTTTGGCTGCTTCAATGCAAGAGCACGTGCAACAACAGGCTGTACCACAACAGGCATCGACTTTGGGCATGATTACAGTGACGGCCACTCGTCCAGAGACTGAGATTGGTGCAATCCCCAAAACCGTCGTGACTGCAGCGGAAATGCAACACTATGGCGATAGCTCAGTCGCTGATACATTGCGCCGTGCGGCAGGTATCCAAATCGGGGCAGGTGGTCGGCCAGATCGTTCACGCTTTCGTGGATTGAATGCCGCGCCAACGATTTTAATCAACGGTGAGCAAGTACAGGGTGGGCGACGTGGGGCAACCAGCCTGATTGATACCTTTACACCAGAGATGATTGAGCGAATTGAGATTACGCGCCAAGCCAGTGTCTCGGAAGGATCAGTGGCATCAGGTGGCGTGATCAATATCATCCTCAAACAACCATTAGATGATCAGTTAAGCGGGGTCGTCAAACTGGGCTACGGTCAGGTAACCCAAGGTGTGCAAGCCGTCACTCGCCAACAGGCTATGGCACAAATTGAAGGCAAAAAAAATGATCTGTCCGTGACGCTATCAGCCAATCTACATGACAGTGAGCAACAGACCGAAACCCACTTGATCCGTGCCGATGGCATGATGCAAACCCAACGTCAGCACAGTGAAACGCAGTTTAGGATGCTTTCACCTCGGCTGAGCTATGAGTTGTATGATGAGTTTGATAGTCGGCTGTTTGCGGACGTGTTTTATAGTGAGCATGACAGTGCGTCCATCAGCAGCACGGCACAGCAGCAAACCAGCGAGAGCTTGCGGCTGAACCTGCGCCTAGAGCAGACTGATGGCCAGCGCAAAGACAAGTGGCGTCTATCGATTCAGCGACAGCATGAGCAACAGCACACCTATCGTGATGCACAGTGGGAACAGATTGACGAGTCCACGCGCGAGTACTCTGCCAGTTATGCAGGGGAGCAAAAAATTGGCACAGCGCATCAATTAAAATTTGGGCTAGAAACGCGGCAAGCCACACTGGACATCACCCGTGATGCAGACTTGACTGAGCAGCGCCATGCGCTATATCTCGAAGAAAATTGGCGTTTGCAGCGCAAACACACCCTGACGGTGGGACTGCGGCAAGAATGGTTGGATCGTTCGGGTTTGGTCGATTATCAGCAATCAAGTCTCAGTCCTGTGTTGGCCTATCGCTATCAGATGAATCCAGCATGGTCTTGGCAGCTTGGCTACAATCAATCGCAGCGCACGCCCAAGACGGATGATCTGTTGCCGACGGTCAGTCTCGCAACACAGGCCGATGCAGGCAGTCTGAATAATCCAGATCGTGGTGGCAACCCGAACCTCAAGCCAGAGCGGATACAGGCATTGGAGTCGGTACTGGGCTATAACACGGCTGATGGCGGTTTTAATCTGACGGTATTCCAACGCGATATCAGCGATTATATCGAAAAAGTCGTGCTCTTAGAGCAAGATCGCTATGTTGAACGTCCCCAAAACCAAGCCAATGCCGAAGCCTCAGGCGTGGAGTTGACAGGGCGTTGGGCGATGCCACAGCGTAATGGCCATACCTTGATGTTGAATGGTCAGATATCGACCTTGCGTGCCGAGATTGAGCGGCTGGGGCAGCCGAACCGCCGTGCCAGCGATGTCGCGCCGTATAGCGCCAGTGTGGGGGTATCGTATCAATATCAGCCTTGGCAGTGGTCGAATAGCCTTAATCTTGGCTATCAGCCCAGCTATAGCCGTCCAGTCGATGATCAGCCGTTGATTCGTCAAGTCAATGCACGTACCAGCTTGGACATCAGCACCACCAAACGCTTTAAAGCGGGTTGGGCATTGACGTTGGCAGGGCGCAACTTATTGGCAACAGATCGAATCGAAACTCTCCAGCAATTGGATGGTCGATTGCTACAGCGGCGGGCAGCACAGTCTTTGTCCAGTGTGTTGTTGACGGCAGAAAAGAATTTTTAAGAAGCTCGAAGTTTTGCCGACCTGAGCGGCATTTGCTCAGATCGGCACAGCAATACACCAATCAGCGTAATAACAAGACACTACCTTGACTGCGTACCAGCATCTTGGTGGTGGTACTGCCGACAAAAAACTGTCGAAGCCGCGAATGCCCATAAGCACCCATCACCAACAAATCCAACTGATGTTGCGCTTGATAAGCATGCAAGGTTTGTTCAACATCGCCCTGTCGGATCGCGGTATGTACCTCAGCATGCGTACTACTGAGTGCTTGTTTGACCCAATCCATCTGCGCTTGGGCATCCACCGTCGCTGCATTGACCATCACCACATGCAGGGGCAGATCACGCAACAATGGGCTACTGGCAATCAGTTGAATGGCGTTTTGCATGATGTTGCTGCCATCGAACGCAATTAAAGCGCTGGTTGGAGCTTGAAAACCTGCGCTGGTAATCAAAATCGGTCGATGCAAGCGCCGAATCACATGTTCAAGCTCACTGCCAATATGTGCATCCAATTGATGCTCGCTGTCATGGCCTTGTTTGCCCAGCACGATCAGGCGCGCTTGCGGCTCAATATGCTGTAATTGCTCGGCAAAATAACCCGTGCGCAAGACTTCAGTGACTGTCTGTGGTGGTTGTTGCTGGGTCAGATAGCGTTGGGCAGCATCAAGCAGGAGTCGTCCTTGTTTGAGTGCGATTTTGCTACGTTGCTCATCTAGATCGGCCAAATCTGCCAACAGGCTGGCATTTTCGCCAAAATGCAGATTGCCCGTCATATCGGTCTGTTGCGCGCGCATGTGTGGGACAACATGCAGCAGTTGGATGGGGGCCTGTAGCCGAGTGCCCGCCCAGTGTGCCGCATCGCACACGGCATCCGAAATCATCGAGCCATCAAGGCAGGCCACAATATGGTGCTGAGGCTGTTCCATCGTGCTTCTCCTGTCACTTCCGTTTGGTTAATGGCCAATCATACGATCAGCAGCGTCTGGTTTATCATAAATACCATGTTGATCGACCATGGTGGCACTGGCTTGGTTCAGTCCCAGTACTTCGACGGTTGTCCCATCGCGGCGCAGTTTGATCACTACTTTATCCAAGGCGGAGACGGCCGTGACATCCCAAAAATGCGCTTGGCTCAAATCGATGACCACCTGCTCAATACCTTCATTAAAATCAAAGGCATTCATAAATTTCTCAGAGGAAGTGAAGAACACCTGTCCAACAATATGATAGGTACGGGTATGGGTGGCTTCATCCAATGTGCTATGGATATAGAGCAGACGGCCGATTTTGTTGGCAAAGAACAACGCCGATAACAGCACGCCGATCAGCACACCATAAGCCAGATTATGCGTGGCGACCACGATAGCGACTGTGGTGACCATCACAATATTCGACGATAGTGGGTAGTCACGGATGTTGCGGATCGAGTCCCAGTTGAACGTCCCAATCGAGACCATGATCATAATCGCGACCAAAGCAGCCATCGGAATCAGCACCAGCAGATCACTCAAAAACACCACCATAATCAGCAAAAACACCCCAGCCACCAAGGTGGAGAGTCGGGTGCGTCCGCCTGATTTGACGTTAATGATTGACTGACCAATCATCGCACAGCCTGCCATGCCGCCGAGCAAGCCTGAGCCGATGTTGGCAATACCTTGGCCGCGACATTCTTTGTTTTTGTCACTGGTAGTATCGGTCAGATCATCAACAATCGTTGCGGTCATCATCGACTCTAATAGCCCCACGACCGCCAACGCCATCGAATATGGAAAAATAATCGCTAGGGTTTCAAGATTAAGTGGCACATCTGGCCACAGAAAAATCGGTAGCGTATCAGGCAATTGACCCATATCGCCGACCGTACGGATATCCAATTTCAACAATAGCGCAATGATGGTCAACACAATAATCGTGACCAGCGGTGATGGAATCACTTTGCCGATCTTGGGGACATAGGGAAACAGATAAATAATCAATAGACCAAACGCGGTCATGGCATACATTTGCCATGTGACGTTGGTCAATTCGGGTAATTGCGCCATAAAGATCAAAATCGCCAGCGCGTTGACAAAGCCGATCACCACTGATTTGGATACAAAGCGCATCAAGTTACCGAGCTTGAGTACGCCCATGATGATCTGAATCACCCCGCACAATAATGTGGCGGCGAGTAGATACTCCAGACCATGTACTTTGACCAAAGTCACCATCAGCACCGCCATCGCCGCAGTTGCCGCTGAAATCATCGCAGGCCGACCGCCCACGAAGGCAATCACCACCGCAATACAGAACGAGGCATACAGCCCAACTTTGGGGTCAACCCCCGCAATAATCGAAAATGCAATTGCTTCGGGAATCAAGGCCAGTGCGACCACCAGACCAGACAGCACATCGCCCCGAATATTTGAAAACCATTGTTGCTGAACGGATTGCCACATAAAATATTACTCAAGACAACGCAAGCAGCGCCCCACCATCCACGACGGCATAGGTTCAAAACTGCATGCAATATGAAAAAAGAACGTCAAAATGCGTACCGCGCCAAAACGGGCGGAAAATGGGAGATGATTGAGCGTTAAGGTGGAGAGATTTGCATAAAACAACAACACAGAGAATGCTGAATGTGGCGCGATTCTAGCATGGATTGCTGATAAGTCAGCCGCTTTGGTCAAACAGGTTGAATTTTAGCCATTTGAAAAATGATGTTATGCTGACTGCACACAACGACATACAACACGGAGAAACCGTATGACAGGGGTAACCCTCGGCGTAGAAGTGTATCTGTCTTTGGCAGTGTATTTTTTGGTGATGTTGGGCATTGGTTGGTATGGCTTTCGCCATTCGACGGGTGATTTGTCTGAGTATATGTTGGGTGGTCGCAAGATTGGCCCAAGTGTGACGGCACTCTCAGCAGGTGCGTCAGACATGAGTGGCTGGATGTTGATGGGTTTGCCTGGTGCGATTTTTGCGGCAGGCTTGACCGAGGCTTGGATTGCAGTGGGTTTGGCGATTGGCGCGTATTTAAACTATCTGTTTGTTGCACCGCGTTTACGCACCTATACCTTTGTGGCCAAGGACTCTTTGACGATTCCTGATTTTTTTGAAAATCGCTTTGTGGATAACACTCGATTATTGCGGCTGATTTCGGCGGTGATTGTGCTGGTGTTTTTTACCCTGTATACCTCGGCGGGTATGGTGTCGGGTGGGGTGTTATTCGAAAGCGCTTTTGGTTTGGATTATCGACTGGGCTTGCTGGTCACGTCTGCCGTGGTAGTGGCCTACACCTTGTTTGGTGGGTTTTTGGCGGTCAGCATGACCGATTTTGTGCAAGGCGTGATCATGTTCCTTGCGTTGGTGCTGGTACCGCTGGTGGCGTTTAGCAGTATCGGTGGAGTTACCGATACCTTTGAGATCATTCGAGCAGTTGATCCAAACCTGACCTCAATGACCCAAGGGCTGACGTTGATTGGTTTTGTCAGTTTAATGGCATGGGGGTTGGGCTATGCAGGTCAGCCACATATTATCGTGCGTTTTATGGCGATTCGTGATGTGAAATCACTGCGGACGGCGCGTCGGATTGGGATGACGTGGATGTTAGTGGCAATTATCGGTGCTGTGCTGACTGGATTTACGGGATTGGCCTATGTCACCCAAAACGGCCTGTCACTGGATAATCCTGAGACAATTTTTATTTATTTGTCGCAGGTGTTGTTCCATCCATTGATTGCGGGTTTCTTGTTGGCGGCGATTTTGGCGGCGATCATGAGTACCATTTCATCGCAGTTATTGGTGACATCAAGCGCCTTGGTGGGTGATTTCTATAAGACGTTTTTGCGCAAACAAGCGGGCGATGCGGAGTTGGTGCTGATGGGGCGGCTGGCCGTGCTGTTGGTGGCCTTGGTGTCGATTGCCTTGGCGTACACCCCAAATGATACGATTTTGGGCTTGGTCGGCAATGCGTGGGCGGGTTTCGGTGCGGCATTCGGCCCTGTGATCATCATGAGTTTGTATTGGAAGCAAATGAGCCGTTGGGCAGCCTTGGCAGGGATGCTGACAGGGGCATTGACGGTGATTGCGTGGATTTATATCCCCAATCTCAAAGCCAATATGGGTGGTTTGTACGAGATGATTCCGGGTTTCTTCTTGAGTCTATTGGCGATCATTGTGGTCAGTGTGCTGACAGGGCATTCGCGGCCTGTGGTGCGTGATGGCTTTGAGGATTTTACTGAGAAGCATGATGCAGCATTGAAATAAGACGGCTTATGGCTGCTTTGAAATGACAACAGGCCAGATTCATCTGGCCTGTTGCTGTTACGGCGTGTAAGTTAATTTAGAACGTATAGTTGGCCGATAGCCATAGACTGCGGGCTTTTTCGGTGACGTTATAGTCATTGCTACATGACCATGAGTCATGTGCGCCCGTGTCATCAAAGGTTTTTTCGCAGTTGCGCCCTGCCATGTCTTTGTCCAGCAGGTTATTGATGCGGCCATTCAAGCTCAAGCTGTCATTCACCTTATAATTTGCACCAAGGTGAAACAGTTCATAAGACTTGTAATAGAGCTTGCGTGTTTCGGCTTGTGGTCCTGTCGAGGTCGCTGTACCGCGATAGCGCTCGTCCCGATATTCAGAGATCAGCGATAGGGCGAGTCGGTCTGATGGATTCCAAGTCAGCGTTGAGTTGAGCATATGCTCTGGGGTGTTGACCAGCGGCAGACCTTGGTTCTTCCCGCTTTTAACTTCACTATCGGTATAGGTGTAGTTGGCGGATAGTTTGAGGTTGCTCAAAATATCCCAGCGCCCACCCAGTTCAACCCCAAAGGTCTGTGCCGAGTCAATATTGGTGCTTTGTCTAAAGCTGGTATAGCCAAGCTCTGCCCAACCTGGTCCAATGTTGACGCAGTCAGCACTGAGGGCTTGTTGTCCGCTGGCATTAAAGCAGTTTGGTACATTGTCTGCGGTGGCGATTTTGTCTTTAAAATCATTAAAAAACACAGTGATATTGCTGGAAAAATTGTCCAGATTGTCAAAATACGCACCCAGTTCATAGTTTACGCTGGTTTCAGGCTGTAGGTCTGGTGTGCCAACAAATGGACTCACGCCTTGCCCGCCAAAGCCAGTAATGCCTGCAAACAGTTCGTTGGGTTTTGGGGTCTTATAACCCGTGCTGACCCCTCCTTTAAACGTCCACATATCGCTCTGATTGAAGGTCACATAGGCACGAGGACTAATTTGATCGCCGAAAATATTATGATTATCATAACGTGCGCCAAGGGTGATTGTCAGTGGGTCGAGTACTTGCCAGCTATCTTCGGCAAAAATTGCCCACTGTTTATGGTCTTGGCTCGTGCCATCGCGGAAGCCCGCACCATCCATACCAAACACACCATCTTCCATTTCGGCATGAAAATACTGTCCACCAATGGTCATGGCATGTAAGCCGTTCCATTCAAAATCAGTATTAAATTTGGTGTCTAGAATCAAGTTGTCGATTTTGAGCGTGCGCAGTGGTCGTGGTAGAAACTGCTGCTCAAGCTGCTGTCGTAATGGATCAGTCAGTGTTGGGACGGCAACGCCTTGGTCAGTCGCGGCTTGATTCCAGATGGCTTGTAATTGCTGTCGTTCGCTGACGGTCAAAGGCAGCGAACGACCGAGGTTTTCGCTGCGGCTTTTGGTGAGACTTGATTGCAGTGAGCCAATATCCCAACGACCCGTATGCGACAAGACAAATTCTTCACGCTCAACCCGCTGGTGTGGGGTATAGCCAACACGTGGCTGGATGACCCCTGCACGACTGGCACGCCAAAGACTATCGACACTGTCCAGTGTGCCAGTTTGGCCTTCGGTATTGTCATAGCGTTGCTTGGCGATATCGTAGCTCAAGGACAAATCATGGTCTTGGTGTGGGGTCAAATTGAGTGTGACACCTGCATTCCAGTTTTGTGCGGCTACGATTTTTTTATCACCAAAACTACCTGAATCCTGAAACACTGTGCCATTGCCGTTAGTATACACCGCACCATCATAGCCAGGATTGCTTTGATCGCGCACATAACGACTGGCGCGTACACTGGCGCCAAGCAAGCCGTCAATTAAAGGGCCTGCGGCAAACAAATCGGTTTTTTGATCATCACCGAATTGTGAGTTTTCTTGCAGTGTGAGGCTGTGCGCAATGCTTCCTCCCCATACTTTAGGTACTTTGCGGGTAATGATGTTAATCACCCCACCAATTGCATCCGCGCCATACAAAGTCGACATTGGACCGCGTACCACTTCGATCCGTTCAATCGCAGCCAAGGGAGGCATATACATAAACTGACTATTGCCAAAGTTATTTGGGCCAATATCGCCGACGTCGCTTTGTCGACGACCATCAATCAATACCAAGGTGTAATCTTTGGGCAGGCCACGCATGGTGATGCTGATGTTGCCATTTTTATCCAGATCAGCCCCAACATCCACACCTTCAATGTCGCGCAGTGCATCGGCCAGACCTGCATAGGGTTTATTGGCCAAGGCCTCACGGTCAATCACACTGACGCTGGCAGGTGCATCCTTTACTTTTTGTTCAAAGCCTGCCGCAGTGACCACGATCGTGTCGAGTTGTGCCGCTTTGTCCGTTGCAGTCGATTGAGCCGAGGCCAAACCACTCAATGCCAGAACTCCCAAAGCCAAGGCGGTTTTTTGAAAGGTGTGGCGCTGCCCAACAGTTGGAGCACAAGATGTGAAAGCGGTGCTGTTCAAGGAAGTTTCCTCGTCTGAAGTGTAATCAATATGTAAATGATATTGATAATTGATCTTATTTGCAACTATTAATATGCTTGCTGGGCGGTGGTTGATCAATTCAGTTGAACTCTATGGTAATGACCTGTATATAATTGCGACTAGGAATCGTTCTTAATATCTTTTGCTTTTGAGGTTGTGATGTCCAAGCGTTTGATCCAAGCCACTGTGCTTGCAAGCAGTCTAAGCCTGCTCTTAATCGGCTGTAGTCAGCCTGCCACGCCGTCAGAGGCAGCAGAGCAGTCTGTCTCGCCAGCACCCATTACAGAAGTTGCCCAGCCTGTGGCATCGTCTACCATCTCTGTGGATCAGACAGCGCTCAAAGCAGAAGTCAGTGCACAAGTGGATCAGTATCAACAAGCAGCACAAGCTTTGGTTGATCAGCTCAAAAGCTCGTCCGATGCGGTGGCACTCAAAGGTGCTGCGCAGGCGCTGACTGAGCAGTCTGTGCCGATTTTGGCAGGCTTTTCAACATTGCATCCGACGTGTGCAGCCTATTTACAAGCGGCACAAGCCGTCTTGGGAAAGTTAGATAGCATCAGTCATCAAGATATTGAGCAACAGTATCATCATGACCAAGCATTGCCATCTGCCAGTGCGGAATGTTTCCATGCCAAGGATCTGTTGGTGCATCCTGCCACTGTTGTGGTGTTGTTGCGTGATCCGAGCCAATTGTCTGCCCAACGTGAGGGGATGATCACCGAGATTGATGAGGTAATCGGCCATATTGGATTGGTGCGTCAGTCGATTTAATCCTATTTGCTGCATACATGGCTGTATTGTTGGAGCCGTGCGTGTTGAATTTGAGATGTGCCCAGATGACTGGATTGGCTGAGGCGACTTGGCTGTGATGGTCTGATCTGGGCATTTTTGTATGTGCTATTTTTGCAGGATTGTATTAACGCTTGATGGGCTTGCGGTGCTACCATTTTCAGACTGCCGATGCAGCAGGATCAGTGGGAGTAGCACAGCATGATCATTCAACGGGGTGGACTGCGCGTGGTCGCAGGATTGGGCAAAACAGGATTGTCTGCTGTACGTTATTTGTGTGCGCAAGGCTATCGAGTGGCTGTCACCGATACCCGTTTGGAGCCACCCAATTTGGCCGAAATCCCCGAAGGGGTCGATTGTCATTTGGGAGGATTGGATCAGGCACTGTTGTGTGCGGCCGAAGAGATCATCCTCAGCCCAGGTATTTCACCAGCTGAACCTGAATTGGTCGCTGCTGCCCGTAAAGGAGTATCGATCATTGGTGATATTCAGTTGTTGCGACGGGCGACGACGGCACCGATTGTCGCCATCACGGGTTCAAATGCCAAAAGCACGGTTACAACTTTGGTGGGAGAAATGGCACAGGCGGCAGGTCGGCGGGTCGCGATTGGCGGCAACCTCGGCAAACCTGCGCTAGAGTTGTTGGATGATGATCCAGAGCTAATCGTGTTGGAGCTATCGAGTTTTCAGTTGGAAACCACCTCACATCTGAATGCTGCGGTAGCGGTGGTCTTAAATATCAGTGAAGATCATATGGATCGTCATGGCACGATGTTGGCATACCATCAAGCGAAGCATCGAATTTTTCAGGGGTGTCAGCGTTACGTCATCAACCGTGATGATCCATTGACCCGACCATTGATTGCAGATGATGTGCCATGTGTGAGTTTTGGCTTAAATGCACCTGATATGCATGATTTTGGAGTGCTGCGTGATTTGGATGGTACGGTGTGGTTGGCACGTGGTCGGGAGCGGTTGTTGAAAGCTGAGCACATGCGGATCAAGGGCAACCACAATGTCGCCAATGCCTTAGCGGCGCTGGCGCTGGGCGAGGCAGTTGGTTTGCCCTTGGCGGTCATGTTACAGACGTTACAGCAGTTTGCGGGTCTGCCACATCGTTGTCAGTTCGTGATTGAGCAGGCAGGGGTTAGCTTTTATAACGATTCCAAAGGCACCAATGTCGGTGCGACTTTGGCGGCGATTGAGGGTTTAGGTGCAGCACTTGCTCCGCAGCAGCGACGTTTGGTGGTGATTTTGGGTGGTGTGGGTAAAGGTCAGGATTTTCGGCCATTGGCACATGCGTTGACACGCTATGCGCGCGGTGTGGTGCTGATCGGTGAGGATGCACCTAAGATTGCGACGGCGCTGGCCGATAGTGTGCCGCTGAGCCATGCTAAAACTTTGGTTGAGGCAATTGAGCAATCGCGTCGATTGGCACAGGCAGGTGATGCTGTGTTATTTTCACCTGCCTGTGCCAGTTTTGATATGTTCTTAAATTATGAAGAGCGTGGCGAGCAGTTTGTCGCCAATCTCCAAGAGGCAAGCGTGGCATGATGCAACGAGCAACCCGTGCTTGGCAGCAGTTTTTGAGTTGGCCGAATCTGGTCAGTGAGCTGACCGCCCGTCGTATTTTGATTTTTTCGGTGGTGATGTTGTTGTGTATTGGCACGACGATGATCGCCTCTGCCTCCATGCCATTTGCGCACTATCGCTTGGATGATCCGCTATATTTTATCACCCGCCAAATGGCCTATTTGGTGCTTGGGGTCATCGTGGCCACGATTGCCATCAAAATTCCGCTCAAGCTATGGTTTTCGCAGACTTTTGTGCTGTGGTGGCTGGTGTTGGGATTGTTGGTTGCGGTATTGGTGTTTGGCGCAAGTATTAATGGTAGTAAGCGTTGGTTGTCCTTTGCAGGGGTGAATTTTCAGCCCTCTGAGTTGGCCAAGTTTGTGATGGTATTGTTTACCGCAGACTATGTGGTACGGCGCTCAGACGAGATACGGTTCAGTTGGACGGGATTTTTGCGGCTGTGTATTCCGATGATGTCGGTATTGTTGCTGCTGATTTTAGAACCAGATCTCGGTGCGAGCGTGGTGGTGGTCGCCAGTATGATGGCGGTGTTTTTCTTGGCGGGTGCGCCTGCACGGCAGTTTTGGGTGTTGTTTGTCGGTGCACTTGGGGCGCTGTTTATGGCGATCATCATCGAGCCATATCGCCTCAAGCGTCTGACCTCATTTACCAATCCTTGGGATGATGAGTACGGTTCGGATTATCAGTTGAAGCAGAGCTTGATTGCCTTTGGTCGGGGTGAGTGGACAGGCACAGGGCTGGGGCACAGCGTGCAAAAACTCTCGTATTTGCCTGAAGCGCACACGGATTTTATGCTGGCGATTATTGGCGAAGAGCTGGGTTTTGTTGGTATCTGTGTGTTGTTTACGCTGTTGTTTATGCTGGTGGCCAGTGCCATGCGGATTGGGCATCGAGCATTACAGCATCAGCATTTGCGCGCGGGTTATTTGGCGTATGGGATGGCGGTGATTTTTTTACTACAAATCATGGTGAATGGTGGCATGAACATGGGCATGTTGCCGACCAAAGGGCTGACGCTGCCGTTTATTAGTTATGGTGGGACATCGCTGATGGTCTGTATGTTGATGGTTGCAGTATTGCTGCGGATTGATCAGGAAACCCAGCAGCCTGCACCGAAGACGGCGCGTGCGGCCTACGGGACGTAACGCGGGCTAAAAACAGCCGATATCCATCGGCGCATAGACGATGATCATGACAGCTTACGCCGTATGGCTCGCGGAATACCAAGGGTTTTGCGGCGTTCCCACAGGGTCTTGCGGCTAATGCCCAATTGCTCGGCCAGTTGGGTTTCATTCAAACGCGGCTCTAGCTGGCGTACCAGTTCAATAAATTGTTGCTGTAACAGACTGCCACTCTGTGTCGGCACGGTCTCTGTGAGTATGGGAATCTCATCGTCAAATGCTAAAGATGTGTGCAGATGGGCAGGATGATGGATGGGATGAGGCAGTGTATCAGGCAGTCGAATCAAGGCAGCAGGGATGAAGTCGCCTTTGCACATGATGACCGCATATTCCAAGACATTCTGTAGCTCGCGGATATTGCCTGGCCAACTGTGGCGCTGGAGGCGAATGCGTGCTTCGGCCTCTAGTCCAAGGACGTGCTTGCCATGCCGTGTGCTGAGTTGCTGAATGATGGTGTTAGCTAATAGTTCCAAATCCTGACCACGCCGATGCAACGGCGGTAGCTCTAAGGCAACCACATTTAGTCGAAAGAATAAATCTGCCCGAAACTGTCCTGCTTTGACCATTTGCTCCAAGTTGCGGTGTGTTGCGGCCACCAGTCGAATATCGACTTTGCGGGTTTCGTGTGTGCCTAACCGACGGATTTCGCGCTCTTGTAGCAGTCGCAGCAGTCGCGCTTGGGCATCTAGCGGCAGCTCGCCAATTTCGTCCAAAAACAAGGTGCTTTGATCAGCAGCTTCCACCAAGCCTTTGCGGCTGCTATTGGCTCCCGTAAATGCGCCTTTTTCATGACCGAATAGCTCATCTTCCATCAGACTATCAGGGATGGAGGCACAGTTGACCGCAATCATGTCTCGATTGGCGCGTGGGCTGAGTCGATGCAAGGCACGTGCAACCAGCTCTTTGCCTGTGCCAGATTCGCCATGAATCAGGACGGTGGTAGAAAGTGGGGCAACAGTGCGGATTTCATCATAGAGCTTGAGCATAGCTGGACTACGACCAATCATGCCCAAGGTCTGCTCTGAAACATGATCCGTGTTGATTTGGCGTTCAGGTTGGCGGCGGCCAAGAGTACTATCGATGGCAACCAAGAGTTCTTGATGGTCGAAAGGCTTGATCAAATAATGCACAGCACCTGCCCGCATCGCTGCGACTGCATCTCGTGTGTCACTATAGCTGGTCATGATCAGTACAGGCGTGGGGCGTGCCAACTCAATCAGTGTTGTGCCCGCTCTACCTGGCAGACGGACATCGCTTATAATCAGGTCAAAGCGCGTCAAATCATGTTGGCATGCACTATCCACACAGGCCGCTTCGCACACTTGATGACCATGACGCTCTAACATTCGTCGTAAGTTCTGCCGAATTAAGGCTTCATCCTCAACAATCAGCAGTGCAGCACTCATGTGTGTTCCTCAGCAGGTTGAATGACAGGGAGACTGATTTGGACAATCACCCCCCGACCTTGATCATAATCGGTTTTGTCGATTAATTGAATCCGACCGCCATGACTACTGATGATACCTTGAACCAGCGATAAGCCAAGCCCTGTTCCTTGACCGTATTGTTTTGTGGTGACGAATGGCTCAAACAGCTTGCTGCGTAGCTCGCCGTTCGGCAGACCATGCCCATCGTCTTCAATTTCGATATGAATATGTTGATTGTTTTGGTGGGCGCTGACGTGAATGCGAATGCTTTCGGTCTGGCCAGCCGCATCTGCACTGGCATCAATCGCGTTACCAAACAGATTAATAAACACTTGATGCAACTGAGGGCCATAACCTGCGATATGTAAATCTGCCTCGACCGCATTAATAAATCGAATGGATTTGCGTTGCCCCATACGGGTCAGGCTCATTGCCTCATTGACCAAATCACGCAGACAGAGGGTCTGTTGTTGTGCCTGATCTAGTCGATCTGTCCGTGCATAACCGACCAAAGCATTGACGATATTGCGAATCCGCTCGGTTTGCTCCAAGATTTTTTGGCTGGCATCTTGGATCTCAGGATCCTCAAAGTCATCCTCAAGGTTTTGCGCAAGCCCTGCAATTCCCGTCACAGGATTGCCGATTTCGTGCGCGACCCCAGCAACCAATCGACCAATCGCCGCCAAGCGATCTTGGTGGGTCAATTGTTTTTCCAATTCAGCCATTTGGGTGACATCTTCAATCACCAAGACTTGGTTCTGACCATCAGGCTCACCCACCGTCGCGCGTTGTAGATTGACCAAATAATGATAGCCATCATATTGCACCGTTTGTCGATAAGCTTGTTGATTGGAGTCCGCCATAAACTGCATCAGAACACTGCCCCACACATTGGGAATATCACTGATTCGCCAGCCCACCACTTCGTCGCCAAAGCCTGTCAGCTCACCCATCATGCGATTCCAACTCATGATGGTCAGTTGAGCATTGACCGAGCATACCCCAATCGGCAATTCGTGCAGCATCTGGCGATGAAAGCGTCGTAAGGCATCCAACTCAGCCGCTGTTCCTGATAACCGCCCTGTTGATTGTTCGTGATCTAAGCGTTGTTCAAGTGCATGCCGAACCACAATTTGTGGCAAATCCAAACGGGCATGATAGGGCAGTACCCGATCCAAAATATCCTGTGATACCGCAGGCCCAAGCAGTGCGGATAAATTAAAGTTTAACCGTTCGCGCAAGCGCGTCAACTGATTGGGGCGAGTCTCATCCCAGCTCATATCTAACTCAGCCAAAGCTTGCTGTACTTGCTGTGCCGCAATCGGCGCGCCCAACGGCTTACTGAGCGCATGTTCGATATCATCCACATGTGCCGCACGAATATCCCAGCGCTGTACTCGCAAAATCGGCTCAGGATCATAAACCGCACACTCCAATGCTCGCACCTGTTCCGCCTGTGTTTGCGGCCGTAATAATGAACCCAGTCCCAATGCGATACTGGCCACCAATAAGCAGGCCACACCAGATTCGAGACGAGACAACTGCAAAGTATCGATCAGTCGTGCAAAGATCAGCCAATCGGTATGATAGGGCAGCACTTGGATCAGTAGCCAACACAGCGCCCCAACCGCAAGGCTAAATAAACAGCCAATATCATTGGCACGCGGCCAGAACAACCCGCCTAACAGCGCAGGCAATAAAATCAAAAAACCACTCAATGTGGTGATGCCCAGTGACTCC
>JAYXXU010000289.1:0-2456 GCA_036019135.1 Pseudomonadota bacterium
TCATTTTGACTATTAGACAGTTGCAGCATCGTTGGGCGTGCCTCTAGGACTGGAGGTGCCACAATTTCATAACAACAGTTACGTAGTGTATGTTGGTTGATCTTCCACTCTCGATTACATTCACCAACATATTCAAGCCCTTCTATGTGGGCGGGTGTTTGCCAAGGCGGAATGGACTGATATTCAGCATGAACATATAAATACGGTGACTGACCGTGCTGATGCGCAGCCAAAAAATCATAGAGCGTTTGATGGTCGATTTCAAAGCCTTGATGTCGTCGCGCTTGAGCAGAGCCGATCTTGATCAAATGTTGGCAAGCGACACAACCCATACCCAGATCAAACGACTCGCGCTGGTAGTCTACAGCCTCTGCATCTTCAAAAATGGGATTCTGATCTGATGATACTAAAAACTGATCACCTAGATCATGATTGAGTAACCAGCAGTAAAGATCGTCTAGGTCATCAGATTGGCTATATTGAACTGTCGCAAAGATATGAAATTGATTATAAATTTTAAGCCCGTGTGGCAGGTTCTGCGTTGGGGGTTGTTCAACCTGCATTGTATCTGGGTCGTCAAAATAACCATAAGGAGAGCGTGAGTCCGCCCGCCAGTGGGGTTGCTGCTGTTCATCCCACCAAGGCAGTTGGTACGAGTCGCTCAAAAACGCGATCACGCAACCTCTGCGCATGTCGTGGTCAGCGATAAAATGATAGAAGGCTTCGTTTGCAATCTGTTGGTCAGGGCGGCACTTTTCGAGATTGAGGTAATGTTTGCACGTCATGCAGACTGCGTAAATGCTATTTGCCATGATTAGCTTCCATTTGAAAAAGGGCAGCTTTCGCCGCCCTCTCAGATCACAACGCCGCAATCTGCGCCATTTGTCCTTTGACCCGTCCAAGCTGATTCTCTAGCTCCGCCAGTTTTGCCCGTTCCGCCTCGACCACTGCGGCTGGTGCTTTGGCGACAAAGCCCGCGTTGGACAGCTTGCCATCAAGTTGATCAAACTGCTTTTGCAGCTTATCCAACTCTTTTTGCAAGCGTAGCTGTTCGGCCTTCGGATCAATCAGACCCTTCATCGGCACAAACACACTGAGCTGACCGATCACGCTACTCGACGACAACGGTGGCTCGACACCATCGGACAAAATCTCCAGACTTTCGACCTTAGCCAATGCCTTAAACAACGGCTCAATCCGCGCCAACTGCGACCGCTCAGTGTCGCTGATGTTTTGCAACAGAACCGGCAGCAGACGTGCATTGCCCAGACTCATCTCACCACGAATATTCCGAATCGCACCGATTAAGTCCTGCAACCAGTGCATATCCGCTTCGGCTTGTGGATTGATTTTGGTGGAATCAGGCTGTGGATACGCCGCTAGCATGATTGAATCATGGGTTTTGCGACCGATCATCGGCGCAAGGGTCTGCCACAGTTCTTCGGTCAAAAATGGCATCAACGGATGCATCAGGCGCAAGCTGGTTTCCAACGTCGCCAGCAGCACGCGGCGTACTTCGGCCTTGCGCTCGGCACTGGCATCGCCATTTAAGACCGGCTTAGCCAGTTCGACATACCAGTCACAATATTCATTCCACACAAAGTCATACATGCTTTGCGCAGCAATATCCAAGCGATAATCCGCAAACGCTTGCTGTACAGCAGCTTCACAGCGTTGCAAGCGGCTGACGATCCAGTGTTCTGGCAGTTCCCACAGATCAGGGCGGGCAGTCTGGCCGATACTGTGGCCTTCAACATTCATCAACACAAAGCGCGTCGCGTTCCAGATCTTATTGCAGAAGTTGCGGTAGCCTTCGACCCGCTTCATGTCAAACTTGATGTCACGCCCCGTATTGGCCAGCGCACAGAAGGTAAAGCGCATCGCGTCGGTGCCATAGGCATTGATGCCGTCTGGAAACTCTTTGCGGGTAGCTTTTTCGATCTTGGCCGCGTCTTTCGGATTCATCAGACCCGTGGTGCGTTTGCCGACCAAAGTTTCGAGATCCACACCGTCGATAATATCAATCGGATCCAGCACGTTGCCTTTGGATTTTGACATCTTCTGGCCTTCACCATCGCGCACCAGACCATGCACATACACGGTCTTAAACGGCACTTGCGGCGTGCCGTCGTCGTTTTTGATGAAGTGCATGGTCATCATGATCATGCGGGCGACCCAGAAGAAAATAATGTCAAAACCAGTCACCAGCACATCGGTACTGTGGAAGGTCTTGAGGAAATAATTCTCGGCGTCCTTGGCGGCATCACCCGTCCAGTCCAGCGTGGAGAATGTCCACAGCGCGGAGCTAAACCATGTATCGAGTACGTCTTCATCTTGGCTCAGCGCAACATCCGTAGGGATGTTGTTATTGGCACGTACTTCTGCTTCGTCACGACCCACGAAGACATTACCTTCGGCATCGTACCAAGCTGGAATACGGTGACCCCACCAAAGCT
>JAYXXU010000290.1:0-4567 GCA_036019135.1 Pseudomonadota bacterium
ACCTGCCGCTAATGCGACTGCCGCTTCAATCCGCTGTAGTTCAATGCGCTGTTGCTCACCGATGGCCTCTGCATATGCACCTGTATGCAACTCAATCACAGGCGCACCACAGGCAATCGCCGCCTCAATCTGTGTCGCATCAGGGTCAATAAACAATGATACCTCACAACCAGCAGCCGTTAGTTGTGCAGTCGCAGCGCGGATTTTTTCAAGCTGTCCTGCCACATCTAACCCGCCCTCTGTCGTGAGCTCCTCACGCTTTTCAGGCACGAGACAAACATGCTGCGGTCGGATGTCACAGGCAAAATCCAACATAAACGGCGTGACGGCAATTTCGAGGTTCATACGAGTCTTGAGCAATGGGCGCATCCGCCGTACATCATCATCTTGGATATGACGGCGATCTTCTCGCAGATGCAGGGTAATCCCATCCGCTCCCGCAGCTTCACAGACCAATGCGGCTTGCACAGGGTCAGGGTATATCGTGCCACGGGCTTGGCGCAGCGTCGCAACATGGTCAATATTAACGCCCAGTAATACACTCATGAGTCAATTCCTGTCACGAGGAGAAAGATGGATTTTGGCCGGCACGCCAGAGATCGCGACTACGCAAAGGTTGTTCACCCAATTGCTCTGCCAAGACGCGCCGAAAAACACGGGTCAGCATCGGCAATGTAGCCGCACTAAACGCCTGCTCCGTTTGCATCAGCAATAAAACCGCGCCTTGTTCACCGCGATCTGCTGCAACAAAGCCGGCACCCAATTCAAACTGATACTGTTGTTCAGCCATAATCGGATGTTGATAGACATCCTGATCAAAACGTACGGGATAGCCCAGTGTTGTCAATAATACCGCCTCAAATCGACGCAAAATTGGCAACACCGCCTGTTGGATTGTCGAGGTGATATCCAACAAACCCAGCTCATGTAATGCATCCGCATATGCCGCAAATAGGTCTGGACACGGCTCTTCTAATGGCAACAGCCGTACCAACAACTCATTCAAATAAAACCCTGCAAACAGCGTTTGACCTGACAGTTGATGTGGCTTACCTGCTGACTCCGCTTTGGCAAAGCTTTTTAGGCTGGTTTTACCTGACGCATAGACAAGGGTTGGCTGATACAGTGGTGGCAGCTTTTGCCGAGCCACGCCATCTATTCGACCATATTCTAACGAGAAAAAATGCGTGAGCTTGCTGTTTTCACGATACGCGCGTTGATGCAATACATAGCCATGCAAGAGCTGCTGACGCATCAGCAGTCACTCAAATACATGTATATGGCGCTATTTTTTAGGATTGTCATCGTCATCGTCGCCATCAGGAATCACCGCCCCTACCACTGCTGCCGTACCTTTGACTGCAACCTTGGTGGTCTTATAAGCAACCCCAACAGGCACAGTCACCAGCTTATGCACACAAGCCTGTAACAGCACCGCACATAACAATACACTGAATAAACGGATCATCTGCATTACGGTCACTCCTGCTAGATCGGGTATCGGCACAACAGATGATTAAATATCACCATAACCGAGGCTTTTCAGGGCGCGCTCATCATCTGACCAACCACCTTTGACTTTGACCCAGAGGTTGAGCATGATTTTTTGCTCAAACATCCGCTCCATGTCCAAGCGTGCTTCCATGCCAATTTGCTTGAGCTTTTGGCCTTTATCACCAATCACAATGGCTTTTTGGCCTTGTCGCTCCACCAAAATAGTCGCATCAATAAACGTACAAGCAGGTTTCATTTTGCCCGTTTTTTCATTCAACACTTCAGGTTCAGTTTTGAAACTTTCAATTTGCACGGTCAAATCATACGGCAACTCTTCGCCCAACTGCCGCATGATTTTTTCACGAATAATTTCACTGGCCAAGAACCGCTCAGAGCGATCCGTGACCTGATCCAACGCATACATCGGTGGAGCATAAGGCAGATGCTTAGCAATTACGGCATGCAACTGATCAAGGTTGGTATTTCGTAGAGCTGATACAGGCACAATATCGCTAAAATTCATTCGCTTGGCCAGATTTTCAATATGTGGCAGCAGTTTAGATTTTTGTTCAACCGTATCGGCCTTATTGATGACCAACACCACTGGCATCTCGGCATGAATGAGTTTTTCCAGCACCAACTCATCATCTGGAATCCACTTTAAGCTATCCACCACAAACAGCACCAGATTCACATCACGCAAGGCAGACGTGGCAGCTTTATTCATCATTCGATTAATCGCACGCACTTCTTTTTTGTGCATGCCTGGCGTGTCTACATAGACCGCTTGCACCCCTTCTCGACTATCAATGCCGACGATTTTGTGACGCGTTGTTTGCGGCTTACGTGAGGTAATCGACAGTTTTTGGCCAATCAAATGGTTCATCAGGGTTGATTTGCCGACGTTTGGACGCCCTACAATCGCGACAAAGCCACAACGATAATCCGCTGCAACCGCAGGACTCTCCTTAAAAAACTGACCAATCACATCGTTCGCAGCTGCGTTCTGGTCTTGCTCGGGCTGATCATTCATGTAGGCATACTTTCCAAAAATTTAAGAAGATCACTGGCTGCGGCTTGTTCAGCATAACGCCGACTTGCCCCTTGTCCACGCAATGCAGGAGCGCCTTGGATGCGACATTCAACTGTAAAAAATTGATTGGGTGCCTCACCACGCACCTCAACCAATACATATTCGGGCAGCGGTTGTCTGCGGCCTTGTAGCCACTCTTGTAAGCGGGTTTTGGGATCTTTGAGCGCATCGCTTGGCTGTAAATCCAGCAAATACGACTGATACCATTGCAACACCACAGGTCGAATCTGATCCAAATCATGGCAGTCTAGATACATTGCACCAATAATCGCTTCAACCACATCAGCAAGAATCGACTCACGATGATGGCCGCCGCTTTTCATTTCGCCCGTGGATAACACCAAGCTGTTACCTAGCTTCAAATCTCGTGCAATTGCAGCCAATGACTCCTGACGCACCAAAGTGGCGCGCATACGGGTCAGACGGCCTTCATTTTCTTTAGGAAAGCGATCATACAGCTCACAAGCAATAATCGCCCCCAAAAACGCATCACCTAAAAACTCAAGCCGCTCATAATTACTGATTTGGCTGGTTGAGCGATGCGTTAACGCCTGCTTGAGCAAAGCAGGCGTGATAAACCGATAGCCCAACCGAGCCTCTAAACGTGAATCAACCACCAGCTTTAATCGTCCGCTGATCAAAGGTCTTATCAAAGTGAATCACAATATCAATATTGGCAATAAAAGGACGACGAACCTCGTACTTCTTGATCACCTGAATACCACTTTGATTATTAATCATCAGAACATCTCGCGGACTCAGGTCACGAATACCATTCATGGTAAACTGTTGCGCTAGCTCTTTATCTAAAACAGCAGGCGTGGTTTGCTCTGATGTTGCCAACAGTCGCTCAGTAATCACTTTACTCATTGTCCAGTCATCCGCATAAGCAGGCATCAGTACCAACGCCACTTTGATTGCAAACACCCCAAACAAAATCACAAACATCACTCCCCAATAGGAGATCCCTTGTTGTGCGCGCAGACCATTCATTTCTATTCTCCACAGTCAGTTTTACTGAATTGATCGATTACGCGAAAAAGTCGGTAATTTCAAGCCTTTTTCTTTATGCATCCATACATAAAATGCTCGACCCGATAAATTGGCATCAGGCACAAAGCCCCAAAAACGACTATCGGCACTCTGATCACGGTTATCACCCATCACAAAATATTGACCTTCTGGTACCGTTACTTGCCAGACACTACCAGTTTGACCAAAAAACTCGCCATTATTATAAGCATTTAGGAACTGTGCTTGACTCGCGGCCGAAATGCCCACCAAGTCACGAATGATATGTGGATGATCGCCTAACGTCTCTTGATAGAACTGCTCATAGCGGGGCTGACCACGACCTTCGATCAACTCACTGAGCACTAGCTCACCATTAATACGCAGTTGATTATTCTCAAAACGAATCACATCACCAGGCAGCCCAATCACACGCTTGATATAATTAATGGTCGGTTGGGGCGGATAACGAAACACCACCACTTCACCGCGCTCTGGTGTACCAGACCCCATTAACTTGGTATGAATCAAGGGCAAACGTATACCATAAGCGGACTTATCTACCAAAATAAAATCACCCGTTTCTAGCGTCGGCACCATCGACTCAGACGGGATATTAAATGGCTCAATGATAAATGAGCGCACCACCAAAACTACGGCCAACACTGGCCAAAAATCATATGCCCATGCAATGGCCGTATGCTCGTTGCCTTTGCCACGGGTGGCACGTTGCTTCCAGACCAGCTTATCGAATAGCCAAATCACAAAGAAGATCAGCGTGGCCGGCACGAGAATCAAGTTAAAATCAAAATCCATCACTCACTCCGATCACGCTGTACTCAATTGGGGATATGCAGGCTGCACACCTAATTTATTTATCGACCTTTAGAACCGCTAAAAACGCCTCTTGTGGGATCTCAACTCGTCCAACCTGCTTCATCCGCTTCTTACCCTCTTTTTGCTTGGAGA
>JAYXXU010000291.1:0-3544 GCA_036019135.1 Pseudomonadota bacterium
GTACGGGCAAACATTGCGAGCAGGTGGCAACCGCGTAGGTTGAAAATCCGTACCGTCAAATTGACGGTGTGGGGATTATCAATTAGTTGCGTCATTTTTTCGGTAAACTCGTCACTATTTCTATCGAAGATGCGAGATACAGAGTCCTCGCGTGCGTAGCCAAGAGCTTGCGCGATTTCAGATGCGCGCAGCCAAACCTGACCATCACTATTAATTGGGTTGAATGTTACTTCACGAAAAGAAAAAACGGCTAAATTAGACATGACTGTCTCCTACGGTAAGAGATACAGCCACCATATTCAGGCTAAAGAACAGGGTGGCAGATTGAGTGAGATTAGCCTTATCAGTCCGTAGGTTCTGACGCGCCGAAGCGCTCTCACCCAACCTGCCATAACAGGTTTTTCAATCAAGGTTCGAAACGCCACATTCAGACAACAAACATGACCCCTGATTTTTAGGCAAAATAAAACCGCTTACGCGGCCACTTTCGACCTACAGACTTTACAGGAGGCTAATCCTGACACCCGATTTTGCGGGTGCGATGCCAGAGTAGATCAGGAAAGTTTGGGTTGTCAAGGAGATCAGCTTCTAAGCCGCCTATGTGGCGGTTCACTCCACGTCTTAGCCCACGCATGGTCGCTGATCTTTCTAAGCCGCCTATGTGGCGGTTCACCGCAGAGCTTCAGCGCAAGGCAGGGCGTTAATTTTCTAAGCCGCCTATGTGGCGGTTCACCAGACCAAGGCCGATCTTGACCGCATTGCTGCTTTCTAAGCCGCCTATGTGGCGGTTCACGATTAGTTTGATCTCGAAACGGGTTTCCTACATTTCTAAGCCGCCTATGTGGCGGTTCACCATGCACTATTCGCTCTATCGCATGTCTGGTTTTTCTAAGCCGCCTATGTGGCGGTTCACTGACTGATACAGCATCAGCCATTGCAACAGATTTTCTAAGCCGCCTATGTGGCGGTTCACTGGGTTTTTGCCCTGACCTTGATTGCACTTGTTTTCTAAGCCGCCTATGTGGCGGTTCACCTTGGCTTTGTTAAAAAGTAGTGCGTAGTCTTTTTCTAAGCCGCCTATGTGGCGGTTCACCTTTCGGCGAGTCCTCGCCATATTTCGATAGATTTCTAAGCCGCCTATGTGGCGGTTCACAGAGCGGCAAAGTGGGATGATATTGACCTACATTTCTAAGCCGCCTATGTGGCGGTTCACGCGCGGCTGTTTTTTCTCTGGATTTTTCGCAGTTTCTAAGCCGCCTATGTGGCGGTTCACGCGAATGCACTGAAGAAGTAAAGTCGGCCAACTTTCTAAGCCGCCTATGTGGCGGTTCACAGCGCATCAGGTAGATCAATGCTTGAAAATCGTTTCTAAGCCGCCTATGTGGCGGTTCACAAGAGGTCAAACCCCATATACTTCAGTTTTTTAAAGAATAATCAGCGTTTCTGCCGAAAAACCCTTTTTTCGAGGGCTTGTGTAAGTCCTTGATACTAGATGCTGTATTGAGCCTTGTCAAAACTTTGGGTAAAAGCCCCACTTTTCAGCGGAGCTTCGCTCACAGGGTCATTCAGTCATTCAATTTGCCTTGAGGCTGCCAGTAGTGCTGGCATTCATAGCAGTCCGCGCTCAAGAATAGGTTCATGATCCCTACATCATAGTGCGCTTGCTCAGCGCTGTAGGCGTTGACCAATCTGCTGGGATTGTCCAAAGCATAAAATAGCCCTCGATTGAGAGCTATTGTGTTGTGTGGGCTGAGGTGTGTCAGGGTGCGACTGCGTGATCGCTGATCGGCGAACCTAGTATCTCAATGTCGCCTATAGGCAGTATTAATCTAAACCTCGTATAGCATTGCTATACAGCAGACATCAACGCATACTGTTGCATTTCACCAATAATCGTGTCGTTCAAACACAAAGGCTTGGAGAGGTTTTTCCACTCTGGATCAACAGCAGGTATTCAGGCGAAGCACGCTACTAAACTACAGCTTCAATTGACTACCCTCAATCAAGCACAAGATATTGAACACATGAACTTCTCTGGCTAGCGCTTGCACCCGCTCAAGGGCAACTTGGCAGGCTACTGGTCAATCACTGTGAATGCCAATTGGCGTTTAACTTTTCGCTTTGAGAATGGCAACGCCCACATCGTTGATTATCAGGATTACCATTGAGGTGACTATGAACATGCACAGCCCCGCCCATGCAGGTCAGCTCATCGCCGAGTGGCTAGACGGCCTCAAAGATGAAGGAACACCCATCAGCATTACTCAACTGGCTGCGCGCATTCAGGTGACCCGTGCCGCGCTGTCACGGATCATTAACGGTAAGGCCGCATTAACAGCAGATGTCGCGCTGCGTCTGCAAGCCGCACTGGGCATTAATGCAGATTTGTTAATGCGTGTACAGGTTGCACATGAGCTATGGACAATCGCCCAACGCCCACGTCCAGATATTCAGCCATTGTGCATGCCTACCTAATTTCTAAGCCGCCTATGTGGCATTGGTTTTGTGACTCAATTTCTAAGCACGTTGCAGCATTGCTTCTGCGCTAGCTGCCAAGAAGCCTGATCGTGACTTAAACCGCCCGTCACGCGCCACCTGATCATCAATCAGATGAATCAGGCGACTTGGAAGGGTCACGTTGATTTTCTCAGCTTTGCCAAGATAACGGCTGACATCGACATCAACTACTGCCCAGATCATCCCTTGATAATCTGGATTGTGAACATGATCGGATACTTTGCCAGCAAATGGGATTGGCTCTCCATCCTCTGCCAAAATCTCTAAGTGTCCCGCAATCGCTTCTTTGACGTTCTCTAGCGCCTCTTCTAGTGTGTCACCCGCTGAGAAACAACCTGCAATGTCAGGCACAATGACACCAAAGGCTTGATCTTCAGTGCCTTGTTCAATCGCAATTGGATATAACATGGTCTCAACTCCTGCATCATGATTTGCTCAGATCAAAACCGCTGGTCTTTTATAGACCAGCTTGCTTGAGGATGCTTCTAACTGTGCCTTCTGGTAGGTCTTTCTTGGGGTGCGGTATCGTCACCAAGCCAGACTTTTCGGGGTGTTTGAAGTGATGATGACTTCCTTTAACCCGCACCAAAAACCAACCGTCAGCCTCAATTATTTTGATGAGTGCTGAGCTTTTCATGACGCCCTCTTTTTGCCTCGTTGAGGACATTATAACCCTAGGGTTACTTAAGAACAATAACCCTAGGGTTATATTTTAAGCCGCCTATGTGGCGGTCAAGCGGGTGACAGGTTTGGCGACCTGAACATGTTATTTCTAAGCCGCCTATGTGGCGGTTCACTTGGCAGATGCCAGAGCCGCACGCGATGAATTTTTCTAAGCCGCCTATGTGGCGGTTCACTTGAAAAGCACATGTCGCGCGTGGCTTGGTACTTTCTAAGCCGCCTATGTGGCGGTCAAGTGGCGATGATGGTCTTGCACCTAAAAACCAACTTTCTAAGCCGCCTATGTGGCGGTCAAGTCCAGTACTCTGGCCAGAGCTAGTTAAATCTTTTTCTAAGCCGCCTATGT
>JAYXXU010000292.1:0-1391 GCA_036019135.1 Pseudomonadota bacterium
TTTACAGTCGATCCTGAAAAAACTTACCAGAATCGACTTCGGCCATTTGATATCACGCGGGCACAAGCAATGGATCGTATCTTTAAGACCATTTGCTATCCGAGGCATGGCTTCAGAAATCTAGGAAGTAACTTGCTGCTAGAGGCAATTCAAAATGGGCAGCATTACACGGTTGCTTTACGGTGGAGTGATGGTGGCAGGAAATACAATTTTGCGAGCGCACATTTTAAGGAAAAAGCTGGGGTCGATAGGATTCGAGAGGGTCAAAGAAGAGAGTCAAAAAACTCAGGGCCACTTGATAAACGATCTTAAGACAATAAAAAAGCGGCTAAAAGCCGCTTTTTTGTACCTGATGGGGTTGCGATCCTGATCAGGGTTTAATCGTTTTAACCTTGCCCAAGTTGCGATCATAGCAAGGGGTTCAGGGCCTTCGATCTTCAGGATACCCAGATTGGTTACTGACTTCGGTATCGGGTGTTACCCATCGGCAGTCGACCTGTGCGTTAAACGCCATCGATTCCTGTCCACAACTGCACCGCCATTATACCGCGATCTGTGGTGTTGATCAATTGTTACGCATCTTGATAACCTGCACCTCGCCAGATCAACACAGGCGTACAGGCGACAATACGGCGTGACTGGAGATCTAGCATGCCCGTTTTTAATGCCATTTTGACGAATCAAGCCGAAGATGCTGCGCTTGACTATGACAACACCCAGATTGCTTTGCAAATTACCCATGTTGGGTTTGGCACAAGTACCGCCGTAGCTGATCCTGATCAATTGCAGGTGTTGGGCGAGGTGGCGCGAGTTCCAGTCGCGGGCGGTGGCATTGAGCCGAATAGCCATACATTGACCGCCAATGTGATTTGGACGCCAGATCAGGTGCGCGATATTGGTCAAATCGGGTTTTATGCAGGCGATACGCTATTTTGTATTTATGCCACTGGTCAGGTGTCTGTACGAGTGACACCAGACGTGGGGATTGCCGCAAGTTTTGCAGTATCACTGGTGCGGCTACCGAATGGTTCGGTCAATATCGTGGTCGATGATTCGCTATCACCGCTCATGCTGCTACTGGGACAGCATCAAGCTGATCCTAACCCACACCCGCAGTATGCGATGGATGCCCAAAACAATCTGGAACACACCAACCTGCTTGCGCTGATTCAAGCGGCCAATCAGCGAATTGCAGATTTAGAGCTGCGTGAAGAAATCCAAATCGGTGAGTTTGTCATTACGGACGATCCTCGCAATCCCGCCACCTACAAAGGCTACGGCCATTTCCGTCTTGTACCCGATGTCTTGCTTAAAGGACTGCCCAGTGGTGGTACAGCAGGACAATACAGTCAGGTCAGTACTGGATCAGGCCATCAAGTCCGTACCACCTT
>JAYXXU010000293.1:0-10631 GCA_036019135.1 Pseudomonadota bacterium
GTACGCTTGGCGGTCTCGACGATTTCCTGAGCCGACTGGTCGATCAGACGATGATCGAATGACTTCAGACGGATACGGATTCTCTGGTTAGCCATGCCAGCAACTCCAAACCAAAAAAAATTGTGCCCTTGACCTCTTCATATCACTGAAGCGGCAAAGACGGTGATTTCACCAAGGTCGAGATCGATGCCTCGACTGTAAGCACGACGAAAACGCTAATCAGCGAAGGTCGGCCGTTAAAAGGTGTGACATTGTATGCAACTTAAGCAGACAAAGCAAGGTAACGATGTGAATGTTTTTTGAACACCTGCTTTGATCATCATCCAATAGAAGCAGGTGATACGTTGAGTACACGCGAATGCTAAATGTCGGTTGCCTTGAGAGCATATTTCTAGGCTAGAATGATTTGCGAATGCCGCATGATGGACAGGATGTCTAGGCTATGTTTCAAAGTCGAATTTTTATCGCATTTGTCACTTTGGCAATTGTGGCGATGATTCAAGGCGGAGTTGCTTGGTGGAGCATTCATGTTGCCACGGATAATGTGCATCGTGGTCGGGTGGCCAGTGATTTGTTGACGGGTTTTTTAGAACTCTCCACAAATAAACAAAATCTTAGAATTTGGCTCTCGCAAGCCCTACTAGATGCGGGGGCAGACCCTCGCCAGCGTGATAATTTACAAAACGAAATCGGGCTCACCTTAAAAAACCTGACGCTGCTGACTGAGTTGGCACATCAACATGACTCACGTCCACACGCAGCACAGGAGTACAAAGCACGCCTAGGGACACTCAAGCTACTAGAAGAAAATCTAGCCCAATTACGCTTGGCATTAGCAGATGTTCAGCCTCTACCCAAGAGTACCGACGCATCGGTGGCATGGCGAGCTGTCAATGATGCATTCGAGGCATTTGATGCCTTGGAGGGATTAGACTTGCGGCCGTTGGTTGCGGAAAATATTGGTCGAGAACGCGCGGCACTAGCCCGAGAACGCGCGGCGGCGGATGCATCGTTGGCCTTGGTGAAGACACTGGCGCTGGGAACAACGTTATCTACCGCTTTAGCAGCAGCACTGCTCGCCTTGTATTTTTCACATGCACTGCGACGGCCATTTGGAGATTTAAGCGCAGGGGCACAGGCATTGCAACAAGGTGATCTGGATTATCGTATGCCAGATAGTCATGACGATGAGTTTTCACGCTTCGGGCGTAGTGTGAATACAATGGCCAGCGAACTCAAACAACATCGCAATCGTGAGGTAGCTGCGCGACAACAACTAGAAGAATTGGTTCAAATTCGTACTAATGAGTTGCAACATGCGTTGAACACATTACAGCAGTTGGATTTACGCCGTCGCCAGTTGTTTTCTGATATTAGTCATGAGTTGCGCACGCCGACAACAGCGATTCGAGGTGAAGCTGAAATCACCTTGCGCGGTCGCGAGAAACCTGTCGACGAATATAAGGCCGCGCTGGCACGAATCGTGACCATCTCTCAACAATTGGGTATGGTGATTGATGATTTGCTAACGATGGCACGCAGTGACATCGATATGTTAGCGCTGGATCGTCAACCAATCCAAGTGGAGCTGGCATTACAAGATGCATTGGAGCATTTGAGTACAGCCGCGGAGCAACGTCATATCCAATTCAGTACGGCAATTACCCCCGCACAAGTATTAGGTGACTCTCAGCGCTTACGTCAGACGTTTATTGTGCTGTTAGATAATGCTATTTGCTACTCAAATCCTGACAGTCATATTCGGCTGAGTGCCAATTTGGAGCAACATGACAAGGACGGCCTTTGTTGGCATTTGTCCATCCAAGATGAGGGGATTGGGATTAGCACACATGAGCTTGAGCATATCTTTGAACGGCATTTTCGCAGTGAGCTTGCGCGCAAACACCGACCAAACGGAACAGGATTGGGTCTCTCCATCGCTGTGGCCTTGATTCGAGCCCACAACGGGCATATCCAGATAAATAGCCAACTAGGACAAGGGACAACCGTGCATTTGTGGCTGCCCTGCTATGATGCCTCTACACCGACGCAGGTGAACCTATGAACATGAATATTTTAATTATTGAAGATGATCGCCGCGTGGCAGATTTTTTGGATCGCGGTCTAAGAGCAGAAGGCTATACGATACAGTTGACCAGTCGTGGACATGATGGGATCACCCTCGCACATGGCCTTGATCGCCAAAGTCGACAAGATCAGCAGCCTGCATTGATTTTGTTGGATGTCATGCTGCCTGATATCAGTGGCTTTGAGGTCTGTCAAACCTTACGTGCCAACCATATTCAGTTGCCGATTTTGATGCTGACTGCATTGGGCAATCTTGAAGATCGTGTGTCAGGGCTGCGCTTGGGGGCAGATGACTATTTGACCAAGCCATTTGCTTTTGAAGAGTTGTTGGCACGAATTGAAGCATTGGGGCGACGTAATCATCATCTACACGCGGCGGCTTCTGCACAGCAATTGGTGGTTGATGATTTGGTCTTGGATCGAAGCAGTATGCGTGTGACCCGTGCAGGCAAGTTGATCAGTCTGACTCCCTTAGAGCTGGCGCTGCTTGAGCTATTGATGTCGTCACCTGGTCGCTTATTCAGTCGGGAACGGATTTTGACCAATGTCTGGGGGGTGAATGAAGATCCCCTGACCAATATTGTGGATGTTTATATTCGGCGCTTACGCAATAAAATTGATGATGGCTATGAACATGCACTGATTCATACGCAGCGCGGACTGGGCTATCGACTTGAGCGCATCGACAATAACTAATTGAACACCATCTGAATGAACCATTTGGTTTGCCGTTCACTGATGCCCGCCGCTGTCGTTTATTCATCTTATGTTCATATCAGAGTACGTAGCTATTCACATTGGGCTGACCTTGCTGTTCATACAGAGATAGTGATGATATTCATGCAAGGCGCCAGTGGCTATTCATCTGATGTCTGCATACTCAAGCGATCGATAGACTCGTCCATCAGCATTGATGGACAAGTGCACATTGAATCACCCATGCAGCGCAACCGACTGCATGAACAGGGAGGATCGCCAACATGACTTCACTACACCACATGGATCATATGACCACACACGCCAATCCGTTGGTCTCGCGCCAATTGTCCGCTATCGCGCCACTACCCTTCGCTGGGTTGTTTGATCAGCACAGTCCGTGGCAACAACTCTCTGATCAATATGGCGTGATTGGCGTAATCAACACTGTGAGAGAGCAAATCTGGCTGCTGACTGATCGCCATTCGATCTGTTTTGAGCAGGGTTTTTCGACTGAAGCGCTGACCGATCACCCTGCTATCCTGCTGGTCACCAAAACGCCACAAGATCTGAGACAGTGGCTCTGGCAAAATTGCTGGCAAGCACCGCAAGCAGTGCTTTCGATGTCCGTGCATGATCGGATTGAATTGGCATTTTGGCCACAGCCATGCACGACGGATCGCCGTGTGGTATTAAAGCTGTGTGCGCATCTACATCAGCAGCCATGCAGCACCCAAGAACTGGCTGACCGAACAGGGGTGGATTTGGCGCGTGTACAGCATTTTATAGCGGCATTAGTCGTAGCTGGGCTAGCAAGATCACATATGCTTGCCAAGCATGTCACCGCACCACACCTGACCGCTGAGTCACAATGGCAGTCAATTGCTTAACCAGAAAACCAGCCCTGCCACCACATCAACCCAACCAAGAAGATGATGCTCAGTAGCCAAATCACCCGTTGGCTACTGGCAGCATTCTGGGTTTGTGCCGCTCGAAAGTGCGCAAAACGCTCAGGGTTTTGCTGCAAATACTGTTCGACCAACGCTTTCGACTCCTTAAGACCCAGTTGGCGATGTTGCCGTACTGCTTTGATTGCACGAATGGTTTGGCCTTGCTCTAATGCTTGAATCGCATCTGGGGGTAACTGAACAGGGGTTGTCATGGTATTTTCATCAGATGGAACAAACGGCTAGCATAGCGCAGACCCATCGGTCACGCCTACTGTGCCTGCTGATCGGCTGCTGGTAGTTGACCTGCGCCCAATATCACAAAATCTAGCGCACGCTCTAGCAATCGATTCGGTGCAACAAACTGCTGCTCAGGTACACCAACAATCTGCTCGGCGGTCTGAATATACGTACCGTCGACCAACTCTTTATAGCCGTCATCGTCCAAAAACAACTGTGCATTGGCGGGGGTGCTTTCTGGATGAAACTGAAATGCCAAGACCGCAGCACCCAACTGATACCCCTGATGTTCACATGCAACACTGCGTGCCAAGTGGATTGCCCCTTCTGGCAAATCAAACGTATCCCCATGCCAACTGAGCGGGGTCAACGTGGGCGGAAATCCAAACACAGGGTAAGCCACCTGTGTGTGTACAGGCACTCGACTGACTGGCCACCAACCAATTTCTTGCTGGGTATGGCGTTTGACTCGCGCGCCCATCGCATTGGCGATCAATTGTGCACCTAAACATAAGCCGACGACTGGCTTACCCGCCAAGATAAATTGTTTGATCCACTTTTTTTCGGCGACCAACCAACGATAGTCTGACTCGTCATTGACGCTCATCGCACCACCCATGACGACCAGCAGATCGACAGCCTCTAAATCAGGCAACTCAGGAGAGTCATCCAATGGATCTAAGGCAAAAAACTTGGTGCAGGAGACCTCAGCGGCATGTGTTTGTAGCCAACCCGCCAGACTGCCGACACCCTCACCTTTGATATGCTGAAAAAAATGAACGCGCAACGGCGGAAAATTTGGATTTAACGACTGACAGCTACTCATGATCTAGTGCTTCCACTGAAAAATTCACAACAGGCACGATTTGGTGCTCGGTCATGACCAACATCAAATCGTGCTACTTTCTGTTTAATGCATGTGGCAGGGATTGAATAGTCTGCAAATGTCGCTAATTGTGAATACACACCTGTGCATCACCCACAATTTCACACATTGGCGTATGCTACGGAGTCTATATTCCTGATCAGCCACCAAGCGCCAAACCCAATGTCAAAACCTTCGCAGACCCGAAATACGCAATTGATTCATCATCGTAGCCCACTGCCTAATGGGTTTACAGCCGCTACTACCCCGATCCATAAAGCCTCTACTGTGTTTTTTGCCTCAATGGCGGCACTGCGTCAGCGAGACTGGCGCGATGATTATGATTACAGCTATGGATTGCATGGCACACCAACCACGTTTGAACTGGCAAATCGCATTGCACAACTCGAAGGTGGACAATACTGCTTGCTCGCACCCAGTGGTTTAAATGCGCTGAGTGTGGTGAATCTGGCCTTGCTCCGACAAGGCGATGAAGTGCTGTTGCCTCAGAATGTATATGCACCCGCCTTAGATCTGCTCAAACGGTTGATGGCACAGTATGGTGTTCAGGTTCGGCAATATGATCCGCTTGCCCCTGAGCAACTGCATATTCATAGTCATACACGCTTGATTTGGCTAGAGGCGGCTGGGTCGATCACGATGGAGTTTCCAGCGCTGCGCGCGTTGATTGCCAAGGCTAAAGCTCATGGTATCCTCACGGCATTGGACAATACATGGGGCGCTGGACTGGCATTTCAGCCGTTTGCACTGGGGATTGATATCAGTGTGCATGCCTTGACCAAATACCCAAGTGGTGGCGCGGATGTGTTAATGGGCAGTATTGTGACTTGTGATCGTGCGCTGCATTTACAGCTCAAAGATGTGCATGCCCAACTGGGCATTGGGATTGCGGGCAATGATGCTGAGCTGGTACTACGCAATCTGCCCACATTAACCTTGCGCTATCAACAACAAGATCAAGCTGCACGACACTTGGCAGATTGGCTAGCACAGCGCCCTGAGATTGCACAAGTCCTGCACCCTGCACGGCCTGACTGTGCAGGACATGCCGAATGGCAGGCGATTTGTGGTCAGACCAACCTTGCCGCAGGTTTGTTTAGTGTGATTTTTCAGGCGGCGATCACACAGGTTCAGATTGATCGCTTTTGTGATGCGTTGCGTCTCTTTAAAATTGGCTTTAGTTGGGGTGGGCCGATCAGTCTGGTCATGTCTTATCCTTTAACACAGATTCGTCCAGTACCCCAACCACATTTACAGACAGGTGGCTTGGTGCGGTTGGCAATTGGACTCGAGAGCGTCTGTGATTTACAAGCTGATTTGGCACAAGCGCTCAATCAGATAGCAACAGCCTGATCAGCATTGTGCTTCAAGCATTTTCACAGATCCTAGGGGAAATGCTGCTGGCGTAACTGTGCCAAACGCACCTCATATTGCTGCTGCCATGCGATGCTACTCAACTGCTGTTTTTGCTGTGCCATGTCTTGTTGCAGCTTTTTTACGGCCTGTTGATATTGATTAACCTGTGCTTGTTGCTGTTCTACCTGCTGATCGCGCTGTGCCATTTGGGCAGCAACCTCAACCGAAAAATACTGTTGCCGTAACTGTTGCGTGATCTGTTGCTGTTGTAGTGGATCTGTCACTCCCGCCAACAATAGCTCACGTGCCTTTTCATACTGGCCTGCCTGCCCTTCCGTCTCAGTGAGGACTTCGGGATATTGCTGCTGCGCTTGTTGCTGTAGTTGCGCCAAAGCTGCCAAACGCTGCTCTGGAGTGAGTTGACTGGCTTGCGCCCGCAACGCCGCATAGTTGAATTGATAGTTTGCAAACGCCCGCTCTTGACCAAATCCCAACCGTGCCTCATCCCGTCCCAATACCTGCTCACGCAGCGCCCAGATTTTGTCATAGCGCTGGCGTGGATCAACATCGGTAGACATCACCATCGATTGCATGGCTTGCTCATAAGCAGGCAGACGATTGAGTAAACGCTGCATTTGTGCGGCAAAACGTTGATCGTCATACTCTGCTAACGCGGCATCCAATAAACGCTGGCAATCCACTGTCCCACACTGCACATTCCAATCCTGTAGCCATGCTTGAATATTGCCTGACTGCTGCTGAAAGCGCCGAAGCTGTTGCTTCAGCTCATTGATTTGCCGTGTCTGCCGTTCAAGCTGTTCATCTGATGATTGCATGCTGTCTGTCATCTGCTGTGCGGCTGTCGTATCGGATAAGGCCACAGATGGATCTGCACCCTGATTCTCTAGCGTTGGCAGCGTGGTACTCGCAGCTACCTGTGCCGCAAAACTCGGCTTGAACCACTGTGTCACCCCCACACCTAGGCCAACCACAACCACACAAGCCACCAACATCCATACAAATGTCCGTATCATCGGTTTCACCGTCGTCCTCGTGTGAGTTTGGCCAGTGGGGACTGGCCTTAGCTGATGGGTGCACGTACTTTATGGCTGATAGTGAAACTGTCCCATGACTGGAAAATGATCTGACAAATCCCAAATCATAAACACAGGATCAGCCGCAGAGCGTACAATCCGCACATCATTCCGTGTTTGAATCGGCTGACGATGCGTATTGGAAGACACCACATAATCCAAATACTCGATTGTCGTTCCGCCTGAGCCTGCCGCGCCTGCCAACTTGTTAATCCGTGGATCAAACGTTGATTCGGTATAGCCCGTGCTGATTGGATCAGTCGCATTCAGATTGACCAGCATCTGAGCATAATCCTGTGGCCAGAGGAATTTATTGACATTAAAATCCCCACCCATCAACACCGCATCAAATGCAGGGATATTCTGTTGATCGACCAAGGCACGAATCTGCTGAAAATGTTCCTGACGCAAAGCACGCGCCGCTTCAGTATCAAATGACGCCGTATGGGTCGAGGTCACATGATACGCCTTGCCCCCTTTGATAATCTCAGCATAGATCACCCCTTTATCTGCAAAACAATCAGTGCCCGTACAATTAGGGTAAATAAACTCTGCTGTATTCACAATTGGATAGCGACTCGCCACCAATACCCCACTATCAAAAATATTATAGCCAGACCCATAAGGCACATGGGTTTGATATGGATATTCCTGTGCCAACTGGGTCAGCATTGCGGTGCGATCGGACGAAAATGCCTCTTGGAATAAAATCGCATCATAGCCTTTAAGGTTTTGTGGCAACTGTTCTAAACGCTCACTGATTTTGCTTGCAACCATGGGTAGCGCATAGATATTGTAGCTTAATACTTTTAGCTCATTGGCATCAGTTGACACAGGCTCAGGCACGGTATTCTGATGAATTGTATAATGAAAATCATCATAACCACTGGTGCTTTCGGCCTTAAATGCTGCTTGTGCGGGCTGACCTGCATACGTCGTGTTATAACGATAAATCTTGCGATCAGTGAACCAAGGAGAAGAGAAGCCTGAGCCTGCCGCGCCATGCTTAATATTACTGCCACTCCATGTGCCTGTCATTGACTGTTTCAGCGTCACACTTGAGCCCGCACCACTCACCACAGTATCAAAATTATAGGTATGGCCTGATTTGACACCCGAAAAACGATTGTAGCGTAGGACACGTTTGGTTTCGTAAGGTGCAATCGTGGTCGCTTCTTGCGCCCATTGACTGCCTTGGGTCAAGGTTCTAGTCCCATGATGATTGACGGCAACCGTCACCGTCTCTGGTGTGGTATTGGTCACATACACATAGGTATCTGCCTGTGCTTGCTGAGCCATTAGGGTTGTTGATAGCAGACCTGCACCAACCCATACGCCTAGATTCATCCTCAAATTCACGCCCCACCTCCGCTGTGCCCATAAATGCGCATGTTTCGAAACCAATATTGATGAAAGAATGTACAACACGGTGATTTTGCAACACAGACCAGCAAAAAATAATGACAAATTACGACAAAATGTTCGTTTTAGAAAAAATTGCATGCATTCTTCGAAATATTAGATGCGGAACGCAAAAACGCAGGCACAAAAAAACCCTGAACCAGTCAGAGTTTTTTGCATTGTGTTTGGTGGAGATGGCGGGAGTCGAACCCGCGTCCGCCAGCACTACGCCCACGAATCTACATGCTTAGTTATCGTCTATTGCTTTAACCGCTCACAGCCCAACGAACAGGACGTGAGAAGCGATTCCTTAGAGTTGACACCATGCCGCAGGACAAGACAAGGTGCGGTTCTGTGTGCGTGCGCAGCGTCCGGCTCAATCGTCCACAGACAAACAATTGGGCGGGAAAGCAGCCCTTAGGCTGCTAGTGCGTAGGTTTCGTCGTTTGCGACTATTAAAATGCAAATTTGATTAACGAGAGAAAATGCGCTCTCGGCATGCATCATTGAGTTTCATCACCAGCGTCGAAGCCAGAACATCCCCAATAGCCGAAAGATAATAGCATATTTGTCCAAGCAGATCAGTCAGTTTTGTTATCGTTTTGTCGAGTGTAGTGCGTTATGGTCAAGCCTGCGCAACGTGCCCAGATATGATGGAGTCAATCCGATGGCAAAACATGACAGCTCAAGTATCAGCTTTACTGCCTACTACACGGGTGAAGTGTGGCGGCAACATGGTTTATCTCATACTGCTTTTGCCACGAATACAGGCAAATATCTCTATCACATCGGGCAACCTTTCGAAAAAACAGCACGACTACTAGCTGGTGCATCGATTCAAACCACACTGCTACAACGGCATCATTTGATTGATCATGTGTTACGGCATGCGATTGAACATCATGGGGTCACGCAGGTCATCGAAATCGCCTGTGGCCTATCACCACGCGGGACACAGTTTTGTCAGGACTACCCAAACCTGCACTATATCGAAGCAGATCTGCCCGAGATGGCTCAGCACAAACAACAGCTTTTAGAGAACCATCAATTGCTGAGTGAGCGTCATCGCGTGGTCGCGATTGATATTTTGGCAACGACTGGTTCACTGAGCTTAGATCAGGTATTTGCGCAACATACTGATCGACGACGCAACACGTTGGTGATTACAGAAGGATTGGTGAATTACTTTGAGTTATCCGTGATCAGTGGTTTTTGGACACGCTTGGCACTAGCGCTTAAAGGCTTCCCCAAAGGCGGTTATACCACTGATCTGTATCCCAATTTTACATGGCATCCGATGGTCAAATTGGTGAATACTTTTGTGCATGGCTTGGCATTCGCCACTAAGAGCCATGTCTCGCTACATTTTGAGCATCAGCAAGCGATTATTGATGGATTTTTGGCGTGTGGGTTTGCACAGACGCAGGTACATATCCCTGAAGCATACTATGACCAACTCCCCATCCCAACGCAGCGTATTGCGAGTCTGGTTCGGGTAGTGGAAAGCTGGGTTTAATCTGTTGACTGAGTGCTGTATCACCGTGCCTTGTACGCAAAGGCACGGTGAATACATCATTATGATGCAGCGCTATACTCATATTTTACGGCATAGCTAATGCTGAAGCCATTTTGACTTACAGTGACCGCCATATTTCCAACATTGCCATCAAATGTACAGCTATTGAGCTTATAACCGTTTGGCAATTGGCTTAATACATCCTGCCCAGCACAAAACTGCTCTTGGTTAGAAGGCTTAGGAATATTCTTGACATTCACTGTGGTTGAAGCACCTGCTACTGTTGTAGTAATTTTCAAATTAAAATTACCAGTAGGAATCCCATTACCGCCGCCATTTTGAGTTGGATCAAAATCGATCACAATCCCATCTGTATTAATCGCATAATTCCATGTGAATGGCTGAAC
>JAYXXU010000294.1:0-9916 GCA_036019135.1 Pseudomonadota bacterium
TATGCCATGCTGATTCATCCAGAGGATGCTGCCGCAATTGCAGTGCACTCTGGCGACTGGGTCACCGTCAAAACCAAGCGAGGTGAAGTTTAGCTTGAATGAGCTATCCGACGTGAATGACCGCGACAAATATACAGGGATTCCTACCCTCAAATATGTACGCTGTCAGGTCACGGCCACAGTCGCCCCTACCGAATCAATCACGCCATAGTTTTTACAATTGATTCCTTCCTGCGGCCATGACAAAAGCACATGGTCACAGGGGGATTCTCGTTTAGAATCCTCTAAAAGTGATATTTAATCAAAATACTCGGATTGCGTTCATCAACATCCTTTATGCCAAATTTGTTATGCCATAGCGCATATTCAATCCCCAGATACAAACGTGTCTCTGGACTAATCAACTTACCCGCATTCCATTTAAGCTGAGAGGTGAAGTTCATTTCGGCGGCATGATCATCTGCACGACTTGACCAGTCCACAAAACCATCATATAAAAAATCCTGCGCACCCAGTTTAAATGGCAAGCCCCAGTTCAACCCTAACATGACATCATTATCGGTTTTATCATTGTCTGAATAATATAGATTGACATTCATGTATTGAAATTGAGGCACAGCCAAACTAACCCCAAGCCCATATAAATAATTATCAAAACCAAACTTGCCCGAATTAGCCTCCCACGTGCCCGCCAAAAACACATCTTTGACGATGCCCATTTTTAGGGCTTGACCTGTCAAATGGCTTAGGCTCACACGTGGTGAAAACTCAAAATAGCTCTCTGAATCGCCTGTTTTTGGCATGACTCGATCAATAAAGAAAAATGTATCGCCCCATGTCATACCAGCCGCATATTCTAGGGTCACCACTTGGCGCTTAGGATCTCCCAATTCATAATCCGAACCATTTAAATAACTCACACTAAAATCTTGATACAACGGTTTGGCTTGTGCATTATTCAACACCAAGCCACAGCACAACACCCCCAACATGATCGTATGTTTATAATGATACATCAGCAACCCCCAAATTAGACCTTGCCATATGGCAATACTCACTAAGCAAGAATACGACCAAAAAACCGATTTTTTTATATCTAAACACATATATTGACTATGAGCTTCCAGCGCACTTTTTTTGAAATGGCCTGATTTTTGCGCTATACAATCAATCATTCGCCTGCCTCGAGGATCAGATATGAGTGGCTACTGGCTCGATTGGCTCAACTTCTTATTACGCTTTGTACATGTCATCACCGCGATTGCATGGATTGGGGCATCGTTTTATTTTATTTGGCTCGACAATAGCCTTGAGCAGCCGCCGAAATGGAAGCAAGAAAAGGGCATTTCGGGTGATTTGTGGGCGATTCATGGCGGCGGTTTTTATGAAGTCGCCAAATACAAGCTCAACCCGGAAGCCATGCCGCAGTATCTGCACTGGTTTAAGTGGGAGGCCTATAGCACATGGATCAGTGGGTTTTTATTGCTCAGTTTGATGTACTTTTTTGGTGCAAGCACCTATTTAATTGATCCGCAAAAAGTCGCTTTTGCACCGTGGCAAGCCATTTCGATTGCGCTGTTCAGCTTGATCGCAAGCTGGCTAGTTTATGATCGTCTATGCAAAAGTCCCATCGCACAAACGCCACCGATTTTGGCCGCAATTTTAGTGCTCTGTATTGGGGCAGAAGCGTATTTTTTTCAGCACATATTTAGTGATCGTGCCGCTTATCTGTTGGTGGGAGCCAGCATCGCTACCTGTATGGCCTTTAGTGTTTGGCGGGTGATTATGCCATCACAAACCGCCTTGGTGGCTGCGGTACGCTTTGGCAAAACACCTGATCCAGGATATGCACAAGCCGCACGACTACGCTCTGTTCACAACAACTATGCCACGTTACCCGTGATTTTTTTGATGATCAGCAACCACTACCCGATCACCTATACTCACCCGCAGGCATGGTTACTCTTGGTGTGCTTGGTACTGTTGGGCATGTGGGTACGGCATTTTTTTAATCTACGCCATCGCGGTCAGGTTCGCCCAAAGATTCTGATTTCTGGTGCAGTGTTATTTTTGCTGATTGCATGGTGGTTTAAGCCTGTTCCCCCCAATCCCATACCACCCGTCACCCCCACATCGGCGGCACAAGCACAACCACTGGCCGAAACAGCACCTACTGGACTTATGCTTCCTACTGAAGTCACCACTGCCGTACCACCTCGTGCTGTTGCGATTTTGCATGAACGCTGTGCCACTTGCCACTCTGCCACGCCAACAGATGCAATGTTTAATGTTGCACCTGCGGGTGTCATGCTTGATACCGAAGCACAAATGAAACAATGGGCTGAGCGGATTCGTGCCAATGCTGTCCTGAGCCAAAATATGCCGTTTATGAATAAAACCCAAATGACGGACGCTGAGCGGCAACAAGTCGGTGCATGGCTAGATGGGCTGTAAGGTGCGGTTATAAGCAAGCGAACAGGTTGGGTATATCGGTTTGTAGCTTGCGCGGATCAAGCGAGATTTTTAGTCTAAACACTCTCACAACAGGATGGTGGTGATATGACAACGAATGCAGCATCACTCAGCACAGTGCTGGCAGCGCCAACACAACAGGATTTTGTGCAAGCGCTGGCAGGGATCTTTGAGCACTCTGCATGGGTCGCTGAAGCGGCTTGGGTGCAACGTCCGTTTGCAAGCGTAGAGCACCTGCTGCAAGCCTTGTTGCAGGCCATGTGGCAAGCATCACCTGAGCAACAACTGGCCTTAATTCGCGCGCACCCTGAGCTAGCAGGCAAGCTGGCCATCCAAGGCGAACTGACAGTAGAGTCAACCCGTGAACAGGCAGGCGCTGGACTACAGCACTGTACACCTGAACAGTTTGCCCAGATTCAACAGTTGAATACGGACTACCAAGCCAAATTTGGCTGGCCGTTTATTATTGCGGTCAAAGGGCTACAGCGCGAACAAATTATTCAAGCCATGCAACAGCGCCTACAACATCAGGCTGCTGATGAATTCAACATTGCGTTAACCCAAATCAGCAAAATTGCACAGTTTCGGCTATACGAACGCTTTGGTCTGTCTGCACATCTGCCACAGCCTGTTACGGCTTAATCCGCCTCGCAATGCAGTCCTGAAATTAAGATGACAATCCGAGTCGCTTGCCTTGCTGTAAACACCGCTGATAGCGTCCATTTACGCGATTCGCAAACCATGCCGTATTGTAGTCACGGCTAAGCTTTGGCCCTGAAATCACCACTTCGGGCATGATGGCGTAATCTGGCAAACGTTCGAATCGGATTTGGTAGAGACGCTGAATCTCCCGATAGGTTTCGGTTTTTTCGAATTTTTTAGTTTTTTCTTTTTTAAGATCCCGCCGAATCTGGCCTGCACTAACATTCACCGTATATTTAGTAAATAACTGCCTTATCGCGGCTTCAGTACTACTGACAGTACTGAGTACATCTTTATCACGTCCATACAGTAACAAATCACCATCTAAGGCTAAGCGCTGATCGTCCAATTGATTAATCGCCTGCTGGATCGCTGCATTACGACTGGAGTACATGCCTGAGTTGTAGTCCGCAAATCGATACAAGGGCTGATCATACTGTGCAGGGTACGTCATCAGCCGATGAATGCCGTAATACAAGCCGCCTTCACGGGTATATAAATGATCTCGCAAGGTGGCCAAATCAGAGGAGTGAGTTTTGTGTGCATCTGCATAATCAATATGTACTTGCATTGAGCCCAATGTGGTAATCGGATTAAAGTATTCGGACAGCGGTTTGCTGGCAAACACGCCTGCAACACCTGTGAGCACACCCAACTTATAATGACTCTCAAAAAAATCAAACATCTCTCGATAGAGCTGATCCAATTGCCTTTCGGTTTTGACACGTTTTAAGCGCTTGGCAAAATTATCCTCTGGGGTCGGTTTTTCATGCAGCATTTTTTGAAATTGGCCAGCAACAAACTTGCCGAGTTTATCTTCTAAACGCTGATTCATCTCACGCATTGCAGTTTGGCCGAGTCCCGCTACCACAGGATCGGCATGAAAGTTTGATTCTTGATCGACGACCGCAATGATTGAACAGGTATTCACCAAGTGACGGCGAATCTCAAGTTGTGTCATGACATCCACTACTGCACTCGCCCAAGCGCGGCGCTCAGCAACCCGTGCAGGGATCAACTGACGCACCTGCTCAACACTGACATCAGGCGCAGTTGCCTGCTTGAGCTTATCGCAGCCTGTCAAACCAGACAGCGTCAATGTCAGTAGAAGGATGTGTGCTTGAGGGAAATTCATCTTGACCAATTTCATGTATCGCCAATAACCGACCCAATGGATTGCGCGCGCAGTATGCCACAACCACAACACAGGTCTCATCATCGCCGATCAACCGCAAGCTACGGATTGACACAGCAAGCAGCTTGACCCCACACAACCAACTTTGGCACAGTAAAAAGGCATGGCAACACGCCTTATTTCAATAACCAAGCATCAGGTCGCACAACATGCATAACATCTTACAACAGCTCAGCCAACATACTATTGTAGTCGCAGATACGGGCGATCTTGACGCGATAGAGCGCCTACAGCCTGTCGAAGCGACCACCAATCCTGCTCTCATCACAGCGGCAGCGAGTCTGCCGAACAACCTGTCACTGTTAGAGGCGGCTCATGCCCAAGCCTATGCCGAAGGCTTACGACAAGATCAATTGATTGAACGCATGATCACGCTACTGACCGTACAATTGGGTGTGCGCATCCTCCAGCGGATTCGGGGTCGGGTTTCGACAGAAGTCGATGCTCGCCTGTCCTATGACACAGCAGCCACGCTGCAACAAGCCCGCGAGCTGGTTGATCTATATGCTGCGGCTGGCATCAGTACTGACCGCATCCTGATCAAAATCGCAGCCACATGGGAAGGCATTCAAGCTGCCCAACAGCTAGAATTAGAGGGCATTCACTGCAACCTCACCTTATTGTTTGGGCAGCATCAAGCGACGGCTTGCGCCGATGCCAATGTCACCTTGATTTCGCCCTTTGTTGGACGGATTTTAGACTGGCAAAAACAACAGCAACAACGCTCACACATTCCGATCACGGAAGATGCAGGTGTACAATCGGTCAAACACATTTATACCTACTATAAGCAGCACGGTTATCGTACCGAAGTCATGGGCGCAAGCTTCCGTAGCATTGAACAAATCATCGCGCTGGCAGGTTGCGATCTATTGACCATTTCCCCCGCACTACTCGATCAGCTTAGCCAGCAACAAGGCCACTTGCCCATCGCACTGTCCTCCGCATGGGCAGCTCAACAACCCACCATTCCAAAACAATCGCTCAGTGCCTCTCAATTCATGCAACGGCATAAACAGGATCTGATGGCATCGACGTTATTGCGTAGCGGTATTGATGGCTTTATTAAGGCGCGTGAGCAATTGAGCCATCAGCTGCGGCAGGAGTTTGGTGTGGGGGATTTAGCGGTCTAAGTCGTCACTGTTAACTGTTGTTGCCACACTTGCAATCGTGCCACAGGATCTGTGGCCTGCCAGATGTCGCTGACCACTGCATACAAAGACACCCCCATCGCTTGTAGTGGCTGAATGTTTTCAGCAGTTAAGCCACCAATCACACAGATGGGCAATGATAATTCAACCACCGCTTGTTGTAGTATTTCGTGTGTTACTCGCTGTGCATTCGGTTTGGTCGACGATGGATAGACTGCACCAAATGCCACATAACTCGCTCCTTCGTCTGCTGCCACCTGTGCCAAGGCCAAAGTATCATGACAAGTACGCCCAATCAGCGCGTCAGCGCCTAACCGCTGCCGTGCAGCCGACAACGACCCATCTGCTTGGCCTAAATGTACGCCACAGCCCAAGCGCTCGGCCAGCGCCACGTCATCATTGATGATCAGTGGTACACCAAAACGACGACACACGGCCAACACTTGTGCTGCTTCATCCGCTTGTGCCGTTATAGCAGTGTGTTTGCGCCGATATTGCAATAAGGCCACCGCTCCCGTTGCAAGCATGGTCTCTAGTTTTACCAACAAACAAGGCAGCGGCTGATCATTGGTAATCAAATACAATCCACGCAAACTCAATCTGCTCTCCTAATCAATGCCATCGATTCACAACACCAGCCGAGTACTGCCTGTTAATGCGCTGTTTCGATTCGATTGATATGTACACGATCTTGCTTAGGATCGATCAAGCTCAACTGTCCGCGCACAATATCACCAAACATCCGAAAATCGGATACGAAGCTTTTGAGTGGCTGTTTAAAACTGGCAGGCTTGTTGTGTTCAAAGAAAAAATGACCAACCCATGCACAGGCATATCCCGCCACAATGCCTTTAATTAAGGGTTTCACAGAGCGCTTTCGAATCGCTTGTGTCGCCCCCAAAATCCCTAACGTACTGCCCAAAAAATGTAACTGACGACAGGTTGGATTCTGATGCTCACCCAAATAAAACTGATAAAACTGATCCTTGGCAACATTCGACAATGCAGTCTTGGCGGTATTGGATAGATTCTGCTCCATGAGATGCGTTCCTATTGTGATCACGAAAATCCCAGTGTAACCAAGCCTGAGGCAAGCGAACAGCCCCAAACTGTAGCGCGAATCGGTTACACTGCATCGGATTATGACTGCTGTCGCTGGAAACCCTTGGCATGACCACAAACACCCGCTTACACACCTATTGGATCACCTGTGCCGATGGCCTTGAAGCCCTACTCACCGACGAGCTGACAGAGCTTGGCGCACAGATTGAACAGCGGGTACAAGGCCGAATTGTGGTCACAGGCAGCCTTGAGACCGCCTATCGGATTTGTCTGTGGTCACGGCTGGCGTCGCGGGTATTGCTCCCCATCCATACCCATACCCTACCCGAGCAACGCACAGGTGATGTGCGTGATGTCGCCGAAGAAATCTATGAGGGTGCAGCCAATTTTGATTGGTCGCTGGTATTCAATGTCGGCTGTACGTTTGCGATTCGGCTACAAACCGAACGAGGCGTCAAGGTCAATACGCAATTTGCCACCCTACGCGCCAAAGATGGTGTGGTCGATGCTTTTATGGACAGCCAAGGCCGCCGTCCAAGCATTGATACCAAGCAACCTGAAATTACCCTAACCGTCTTGGCGGGAGTTGGGTCACACACCTACAGTCTGGATCTATCAGGCGATAGCTTGCACCGTCGTGGTTATCGCCAAATCATGACCGATGCCCCACTCAAAGAAAACCTTGCTGCCGCGATTTTACGTTTGGCAGGGTGGCACCAGCGGGCATTTGACGTTTTGATTGATCCGATGTGTGGTTCTGGCACATTTATGATTGAGGCATTGCTGATGCGGACGGACCGTGCTGCGGGTCTGAATCGTCGCTTTGGCTTTATGGGATGGTCAGGCCATGATGCCGCGTTGTGGCAACAACTCAAACAAGAAGCCGAACAACGCCACCAAGCAGGTCTACAGCAACCCTTGCCGCGTGTATATGCCTATGATGCTAACTGGAACGCAGTCAAAGCCACACGACACAATTTACTGGCCGCAGGTCTTGAGGCTGCGCTGCCACAAATTCAGATCGAAGAGCGTACCTTGGCCGATTGGCCAGATTTTGCATTACAGCCTGAACAACAGGTTCTGTTGATCGCCAACCCACCTTATGGTGAGCGCTTGGGTGAAAAGACGCAAAACCGCGCCCTATATCAAGGCTTGGGCTTACGCATGCAGCAGGCGCTCGCTGGCCAACAGGCTGCAATCATTGCCGCACATATCGAACAGGCCGACGTGCTACCGATTCAAGCCCATAGCACCACTCGCCTAATGAACGGCAACTTGCCGATTTATGTACGGACAGGACAAATCCTTGCAATAAATAAAGCCGCCAACTTCTTACAACATTGGCACAGCCAGCCTGTTGAGATTGAGGGGGCGCAAGATTTTGCCAATCGCCTACAAAAAAACTTCAGTAACTTTAAAAAAATCGCCCTGCGTGAAGGCGTGACCAACCTCAGAATATATGATGCCGACTTGCCTGACTTTAATGTTGCGGTGGATCTGTATGGCGACCTGCTGCATGTACAAGAGTACGCCCCACCTAAGACCATTGATCCTGACAAAGCCAAGGCGCGGTTTAATCTCGCGCTGCAAGCCGTGCGGCAAGTGTTGGGGGTACAGCGTGAGCAGGTGTTTATCAAAACCCGCGCCCGCCAAAAGGGCAACGCGCAATATGAGAAAAAAGGCGAAAGTGGCAAACGCTATATCGTGCAAGAAGCCAAAGCCCGCTTCTATATCAACATGACTGATTATCTCGACACGGGGCTATTTTTGGATCACCGTCCGATGCGCCTCAAACTGGCCGCAGAGGCGCGTGGACGGCACATGCTCAATCTATATGCCTATACCTGTACCGCCAGTGTACAAGCAGCGCTCGGTGGCGCAGCTAGCACCACCAGTGTTGACTTATCAAACACTTATCTAGATTGGGGCAAAGACAATTTTGTACTCAATGGCTTGACTGTTGATCACCCCGATCAACAACATCAGTTTTTTGCAGCAGACGTGTTTGAATGGCTTAAAGAAGGCAGTGAGCAATACGATCTAATCTTTATTGATCCACCAACCTTCTCAAATTCCAAGAAATTCTTTGGCACATTTGATGTGCAGCGCGATCACTTGTCACTGATCAAACGTGCCATGAACCGCTTGACCACAGACGGTGTTTTGTACTTTTCGAATAATTTTAGAAAGTTCGAGCTTGATCCTGAGCTGGCCGAGCGCTTTAGCATCCAAGACATTAGCCCACAAACTATTGGTTTTGACTTTAAGCGCAATACAGGGATTCACCGCGCATGGCGCATTCAACATCGTCAGTAAGCGATGGTCACTGTGCAAGGGTCAATTAAAAAACCCTTGCCTCTACGTTTACAATACCGTTAATCCGATGCAGATCCACATCGACACCATACAGACTAAAGCCTGTTAAACGTGAAACTTCTACAACTTGACTTAAATTACCTGACCATCGAAAGCTATATGGCTCTGAGCCAAAGCCTAGCGCAGGTTGCATCTGCAACACCTCACGACTGGCATCTAACCCTGTGAGGTTAGCACCTACTGCATTGGTTTTTCGGTCTTGCCACACCAGTAGGTTGTCCACATTATCACGATCAATCATGCGTAACGTCCGCGCTAACAACTGCTGCGTCTCAGCCAGCACACTTTCTGCGTTGGCAGCGGGATTGATCGCCACCACTACTGCATTTTCGGTTGGACTATAACTTAAATAACGATGGTTTAACTCTTGATCTGACAATGGCTGGGTTGCATGCGCGAGCGAAGCGCCAAGCAACAGGACAATGCCGAGTGGATAACGGATAACATGTTTGATGCGACTATGGGTGCAACGTGCGTGCGCATGATCTTGTCCAGACATCATGTGGCTCCTGCCCAATATGCTTATTGTTGGTCAATCCCAAAGCTAGCAAGAAAGCGCCCGTATCGCAATCACTGACCGACGTTTGGTCATGACAGTGCCGTCATGCCCAAGTCTGCCAATACCTGCTGAAGATCCTGCTGGCAACGCAACGCAACGAACTCGCCATTTAATGTGGTACTGCGTTGATTATATTCAAATGCTTTGCCTGTTAAATCCCACAATCCCCCCCCAAGCGCCTCTAAAATCCCTTGGCCTGATGCAGTATCCCATTCGGAGGTCGGATGCAAACGTGGATAAATGTCAATCAGACCTGCTGCCATCAAACAAAACTTATACGCACTACCCGCCTCAATCAACTCATAGGCTTGGCCACGTGCATCTAATCGCTGCAAAAACTGCTGATATTGGGGTTGTTTTGCACGTCTGGACATCGCGATACGCCAGACACCATCTGAC
>JAYXXU010000295.1:0-2291 GCA_036019135.1 Pseudomonadota bacterium
ACCATCACTTGGATCAATTCAACATGCACGACCTGACCACATGGCAACGAGAAATGGTTGCACTAACTGGCATCGCTTATGGTGGAGTAATGCTGTAAGCGTGAAATCCATCCCAAAAAAGCACCACAACGATATTGCCTATCTTTGGTGCTTTTTTATGCTTAGACCTTGATCGCAAAAAACGATTATAAATATCAAAACAAACGGTTTGATTGATTAATGGTCGCCAGCCATAATGGACCCAACAAGCCGATTAGACCCAGCCATAGACAGGGTCTGACCCCAATCATCTAGCCCCTTGCGAGGATGTTGTTATGAGTCAATTCAACCCAGAATCTATCACCATCAAAAACCTTGAAGCCGCCTTTGCAGGCGAATCAATGGCGCATATCAAATACCGCTATTTTGCCAAACTTGCCCGCGAAATGGGCGATGAAGACACCGCCAAAATCTTCGAGGCCACGGCGGATCAAGAGGTCATGCATGCCTTCGGTCACTTGGATCTGCTCTATCCCAAAGCCCAAATGACCCCAGCCAAAGCACTCGAAATCGCCATCGAAGGCGAGACTTATGAGTACACCGAAATGTACCCACAGTTCCGCCATCTGGCTGTGCAAGAAGGTAACGATGCAGCCGTGGCGGAATACGATGAGCAGATCGAAGAATCTCGGATTCATGCGGAGCAGTTTAAAGCAGTACTGGCAAAAGCCGCCAAACGCTTTGCGGCCTTAACCAGTGTCGAAAAACGCCATGCAGGTCATTATCAAGCGGCCTTGGATCGGCTTAACGCAAGTAACTGACCATTAAACCAGCAGGGTTTGCGTCATTTCGCCATTATTTTCGAGGGAAATACGCTATATTTTGGCGTTTCCCTTGGTTTAAGTGGACGCTGTACAGTTAAACTGTGCGCCGAACGGTGGCACAATACGCGGCACCTTGCTCAACCCCCGTGAACCACAATGCTGGACACACGCAGGCAATGCCTTTTTTTGGAGTGATGTATGAAAAAGTATCAATGTATCGTATGTGGCTGGATCTATGATGAAGCTGAAGGCTGGCCACAAGACGGGATCGCAGCAGGTACCAAATGGGAAGATATTCCTGATGATTGGACTTGCCCAGACTGCGGTGTCTCCAAAGAAGATTTTGAAATGATCGAAATCTAATTGAGCGCCCAAGACATGCGTTACGCACCGCGCACATCCGCTCACTGTTAGCGTACTGTGTCAACAGGCTGGTTCAATTTGACCAGCCTGATTTTTTTGAGATGTACTTTTACCCCACTACATGGAGAATCAAGGCATGAATCCGATCGTCATTATTGGCTCTGGTATGGCAGGCTATACCCTTGCCCGTGAGCTGCGTAAAGCCAGCCCTGACGCAGAGATTGTCATTATTAGTGCTGACGATGCGGCCAACTATGCCAAGCCTACCCTGTCTAACGCCCTCGTTGGCAACAAACACCCTGATAAAATGGCATTGGCTGATGCCACTAAAATGACTGAAACCCTCAAAGCCACCATTTTGGCGCATGCCACCGTAGAGTCGATTGATGTTGAAGCACATACCATCAACATTACTTTTGACAACGGCGCAACCCAACAACAAGCCTATAGCAAGTTGGTACTGGCCGTTGGTGCTGATCAAATCCGCTTACCGATTCAAGGCGATGGTGCACAAGATATTTATACCGTCAACTCGCTAATTGATTACCGTCAGTTCCGCGCACATCTGGATAAAGAACACCAAAAACGCGTGCTGATGATTGGTGCAGGACTGATTGGCTGTGAATTCGCCAATGATCTACAAGCGACCAACCATCAAGTCGTGTTGGTTGACCTTGCACCATTCCCGCTGGGGCGTTTGCTGCCAGAAGACACCGCACTAATGTTCCAAAAACAACTCGAAAACAGCGGCATCTCGTTCGAGCTTGGCACGACCGTACAAGCTGTGTTTAAAGTCGGGGATGATTTCCGTGTAGAGCTGGCCAACGGGCAGTCTTATTTTGTTGACGTGGTGCTGTCTGCGATTGGCCTGCGCCCGAACCTCAAACTGGCACAGGCCGCAGGTATCCAAACATCTCGTGGCATTGTGACCAACCAAATGCTCGAAACCAACCAGCCTGACATTTATGCAATGGGTGATTGTGCAGAGGTTGAAGGGCATTTGCTACCTTATGTCATGCCACTCATGCAGCAAGCACGTGCTTTGGCCAAAACATTGGCAGGTGAGCCAACCCCTGTTCACTATCCCGCCATGCCTGTTGCAGTCAAAACCCCCGCCGCACCCTT
>JAYXXU010000296.1:0-1407 GCA_036019135.1 Pseudomonadota bacterium
GTAACAACTCAACCGACATATTCACAGTACGCTTTACCCTTGTTGATACGAGTCAAAAACAGACCCGTCATTTCAGCAGAATTCACCAGTCATCTGGCGGTTATTGTAACGTGAGATTGATCTGCCATCATCATGGCAGTGCCTGACCCAACAACTTTCTATGATTTTTTGGCTGATGATTTTTTGACGAACGGAGCAGATTTGGATGAGTAAAACCATTGTGATGATTCATGGTATGGCCAGTGGTGGCTGGGCATGGGACAACTATCGCAGTGTCTTTGAGGCCGCAGGCTATACCTGTCTAACCCCAATGCTGCCACTGCATGATGTCGACCCTCATGCCGAACCAAACCCCGCGCTGGGGCAACTTAGCCTGCTCGACTATGCCAAATCACTCGAACAACTGATCAGTAGTCTACCCGAACGCCCCATTTTGATGGGACATTCGATGGGTGGATTACTGGCTCAGATACTGGCTGCACGTGGCCTTGCCAGTGCGGCCGTACTGATTACCTCTGCTCCACCAGCAGGGATTTTGGCACTCAAGCCATCAGTGTTGCGTACTTTTTTTCCGATTGTTAGTCGTTGGAAATTTTGGGAGCAGCCCTTCCGTTTTTCTCAAGCATCGGCAGAGTTTGGGATCTTGGGACGATTGAGTCCTGCACAACGTGCCGCTGAATTTGCCAAGTTTGTCCCCGAATCAGGTCGGGCTGCTTTTGAGATTGGCTACTGGCCATTTGATCGCCGCCGTGCTTCCCACATTGATGCCAAGGATGTGACCTGTCCGATGCTGGTGATTGGTGCAACCGAAGACCAAATCACACCAGCCAGTGTGGTACGTCAAATCGCCGAAAAATACCCAACCGCCAGCTATCGTCAATATAACCAACATGCCCACATGATCATGATTGAGGCAGGTTGGCAAACGGTGGCTCAGGATGTGCTACATTGGGTCAATCAACACAGCGCGTCCATAGACGGTTAATACGTCCAAAAAATCCGCTGAATTTCAGTCGCATCTTGTGTCTTGGTCAGTGCCAATGCGGCCAAGATACGGGCTTTTTGTGGGTTAAAATCATGTGCGACCACCCAGCCATAGCGATCATCTGGCTGCTCAGCATTGCGCAGTACAAATCCATCAGCAATCCGAGAAGAACGAATCACCTGTATACCTTGCTGCTGGGCTTGCTTAAGTGACTCAACCACATAGTTCGGCACTGAACCATTGCCTGTTCCCGCATGAATCACTGCTTTTGCACCTTCGGCAATCGCCGCTTGGTATGCATTAGGACTCATATTGCCAGACCCATAAACAATGCGGACGATGGGTAATGTTTCACCACTGATCTGGTCAATGTTAAATTCAGACTGCAAAGTATGGCGCTTGACGGGTGCACGAAACCAATA
>JAYXXU010000297.1:0-5123 GCA_036019135.1 Pseudomonadota bacterium
GGTGGGATTGCAGTCGTTGAAGTTCCTCAACAGACCACCGCAGCCACATTTCAAGGCAAGCCCGTCGCTCTCGCCACTGCAGATAGCAAGCGTTATGCTGTGGTTGGCCTGCCCTTGGATCTGGCCACAGGTACTGTCTTGCTAGATGTAGCATTACCTGATCAAACTCACCAAAAACTGCCCATCGAGATTCAAGATCACCACTACCGTGAGCAACGCCTCACCATCAAAGATCAAAGCAAAGTCAATCCAAACCCAGCCCAACTCGAACGCTATGCCCGCGAAGCTGCCGAACAAAAAGCCGCCTATCGTGTGTATACCCCAATGCCTGCAACGGCAGCTTTTCCCAGCTTTATCAAGCCAACGGCAGGCCGCTACTCTAGCCCATTTGGCTTTAAGCGGTTTTTCAATGGGGAGCCTCGCGCACCACATGCGGGCATTGATATTGCCGCACCGACAGGCCAAGCGGTACAAGCCCCTGCTGAGGGCGTGGTGATCCAAACGGGCGATTACTTTTTTAATGGTCAAACGGTGATTATTGATCACGGTCAAGGCGTGATGTCAATGCTGTGTCACCTGAGTCGTATTGATGTCAAAATCGGGGATCGAGTGGCACAGGGCAGCACCATTGGTCTAGTCGGGGCAACAGGGCGGGCAACAGGCGCACATCTGCACTGGACGCTAAGTTTGAATGATGCGCGGGTTGATCCGATGCTAGTTTTGGCAGATAAATAACGTAACAGAGGCTACAGGAAATACATGACAATATCATGAAGGTGGAGATTTATTGTGCGAAGTTCGCTACACTCTAGCACCTTCTGACAATAATGATTGTCATCTTGAGTTTCTGGAGAGCCCCCTGACATGAATGCCCTTGTTTTTCGACCTTCAGCCTATGCACCTTTTATGCGTGCCAGTGAGGTTGAAGCCAACGGTTTGACCTTTCATTTTGAAGTAGGCGGTGAGCAACATCAGCCCACTGTCCTCTTGATCATGGGATTGGGTGCGCAGATGCTGCTATGGACGGAGACGTTTTGTCAGCATCTGATCGAAAGTGGGTTTCGGGTAATTCGATTTGACAATCGTGATATTGGGCTATCTTCCAAGATTCGCAAAAAAAACAAACGCCTTAACACCATGGCACTGATGGGTAAGTTTGCGGTTGGCCTGCGCAATCATGGCGCACCGTATACGCTATATGATATGGCAGAAGACACCAGCAAGCTGATTGATGCGTTACAGCTTGATCAAGTGCACGTGATTGGTGCGTCTATGGGGGGCATGATTGCACAGATTCTGGCAGCCAAACATCCAGAGCAAGTTAAAAGCCTGAACCTGCTGTTTACCAGCAACAATCGGGCGTTTTTGCCACCGCCAGGTTACAAGCAGCTCAAAGCCCTGATCGGTCGTCCCAAAGGCCATGATGAAGACAGTATGGTCGAGCATGCAACACGCTTGGTCACCACGATTGGCTCACCGAACCATGTCGATCTAGACAAAGCACGTGACTTGACGCGATTGCTATATCGCCGTAGCTTTAGTCCTGCGGGAGTCATGCAACAATATCTGGCCATCCTCTGCACGGGTTCACTGGTTGAGGTTGATCGGCGCATTCAAAAACCTACCTTGGTATTGCATGGCAGCCATGACAAACTGCTACCACCCTCGCATGGTCGTGCCGTTGCCAAAGCCATTCATGGCGCAAAATTTCGCTTAATTGACGGCATGGGACACGATATTCCCGACGCATTCGCGCCAAAACTGGCCGCACTGTATGCCCGTCACATGAAACTACACGGTTAAACTTATGGCTGCGCTGCCCTCACTCCGCCAACTGTCTTATTTGGTTGCGCTTGCAGAGACCCTGCATTTTACCGAAGCGGCCAAGCACTGTTTTGTCACCCAATCGACGTTGTCAGGTGGCATCATGGAACTTGAGCGTATGCTTGGTGGTGTGCTGGTTGAACGCACCCGCCAACAGGTACGGCTTACTCCGTTGGGCGAGCAAGTGGTGGCACGCGCACGATTGATGCTGGCCGATGCACATGATCTGATGCGTCTGTCACGCGAGTTGAGTGAGCCACTCACGGGTGATTTGCATCTCGGGGTGATTCCCACGATTGCGCCGTTTATTTTATCAGCACTGCTCAGTGCAGTCCGACAAGACATGCCGCGCCTCAATCTTCACCTGCACGAGCTACAGAGCCAAGTCGCCGTTGAACAACTGCTCGATGGTCGATTAGACATGGTGTTGCTGGCGCTGCCGTTTGCGACGGAAGGACTATATGTCGAGCCACTTTGCCCTGAGCCGTTGTATTGGGTCACTCACCATGATGATCCCGCCTTTAAAACCACCCAACACATTGACGACCTGCCATTGGATCGGTTGTTATTGTTAGAAGAAGGCCACTGTTTACGTGATCATGCGCTCAGTGCCTGTCCGTTGGGCGATCAAGCAGGACTGTCAGGGCTTGAAGCCTCTAGCTTACCCACACTGATGCAGATGGTACATGCGCAACTTGGCTCGACGTTATTACCCGAAATGGCCGTACGTTCAGGTTTTGTCAAAGCACATGCTGGTTTGGTCTCCAAAAAACTCGATGACGCACCCGAGCGCACCTTGGCCTTACTCGTCCGCAAAAGCAGCACGCAAATGCTGGAGCTTGAACGACTATCGGTGTTGGTCAGATCACTGCTGTTGCAAAACATGCAGCCTCATCCACCCAGTACGTTTTAAATCTCGCGTGTTGGGTGCTATTGTTTAGCGGATACGGACACCTTTTTGCGCTGACAATAAACAGGCTCAATCGCCACTAAGCGACGGGTCGGATAAAAACTCATCCAGACCCGATCAAAGTCCGATGCATGATATAAGCTGTGTTGCGGCACACCTAGCAAGCCATCTGGCTGCAAACGATCCGTATGAATCAACAACCATAATTGATGCAAGGTTCTGCGGCTGTGATAACCATGAACCTTGCTGGCTTTTTTGCGCATCACCGCATCAACATCCTCCTGATCAACAGTCGAGCTGATTGGCAATTGACTGGGTTGTAGGCGGCGCGTCCCTGTAAAAGGTCGTCCCAGCCAGCGAATCATCCGCCAATACCAATGCCGCAAGATCAACCAATGATCGCCCAAACGGTCACGTAATCGCGGCAGCGTGGTCAACTCAATTCCAATCCACTGCCCTTGAATCAATACCGTAAAATCAGGCTCATTGCCATCATCTCGACCTTCAATCACTTGTTCAGCACGCAACTCCAGAATCGCCAAGAAATGCTCTAAGTAGATCCGTTCACGCTGGCGTTTGAGCCAGATGCGGCGCTGGCCGTTGCCTTTAGCCACGACCCAAACTCCCACCTCTGACTCCGCCAGCAGATGTTGACCTATTGTCCATGCCAATCAACACGCGCTTGACGCTCAGTTTGATACATTCGCATCACATACTGCCCAAACGCACGCTCAAGCAATTGATCACGAAACTCAAAAATTGGCGCAGGAATATTGCCCTGATCCTCTGGCTCCCACGGTGTACCCACCACCCCAAACAACGGCGCGGCCAAGCTACACACCGCAATATCCGCCAGTCCCAATTGATCACCAACCAGATAGCGGCCGCCATTGGCAATCAAAACCGCTTCAATCTGATCAATCAGTTGATCAATTTTGAGCTTCGACGCTGCACAACGCTCTGGTTTGATGCCGTACAGCTGCTTGACGCCCTTTTTCATGATCGGCTCAATCCAGCGACGGACTTTGGGCAAAACACCCGTCTCACCGAACATCACATCCATCGTCTGTGGCTCGTTGATCAGATACAGATACATCCAACGCCGCACATGAATGCCCAACTGATCAGCCAATCGATCCAACTCAACAGCCTTTGAGCGCAGCTCAGGCTCACGACGTAGCAATGGCCGCTCGGGATATTGTCCATCCAAATACAGCGCGATTTCGGTCGAATCACCAATCCATACCGTGCCATCTTTCAGCATTGGCAAGGTATCTTTACTGGTTTTCCAACGGGTAAATGGACGATGTAAACCAGGGATCAGATTTTTGGCGACATAATCCAACTCTTTATGGTCCAGTAACCAACGAGCTTTTTCACAATAGTGTGATAAGGGAAATTGATACAGCGTGCGCATAGGTTTTCCTGCGGGATTGATCAAGACTGCGGGACAGCATAGCTGGTTTGGTGTAGGATGCACGGCAAATTTATTGTTTTGTTTGGAAATGCTCATGGGCTTTAATTGCGGGATTGTTGGCTTACCCAACGTCGGAAAATCCACCCTATTTAACGCACTCACCAAGGCTGCGATTGCCGCCGAAAACTTTCCATTTTGCACCATCGAACCCAACACTGGCATTGTGCCTGTGCCCGATCCACGTTTAGCCGCTCTGGCCGCCATCGTCAAGCCCGAAAAAGTCATTCCAACTAGCATGGAGTTTGTCGATATTGCAGGTCTAGTTGCGGGCGCGAGTAAAGGCGAAGGTTTGGGCAATCAATTCCTTGCCAACATCCGCCAGACCGATGCCATCGCGCATGTGGTGCGCTGCTTTGAAGACGAAAATGTCATCCATGTGAATGGCAAAATCGACCCGCTTGATGATATTTCAACCATCAATACTGAGCTTGCGCTGGCCGATCTGGATGCTGTTAGCCGTGCGTTGTTACGCCTGACCAAACTGGCTAAAGGCGGCGACAAAGAAGCCCAAGCGATGAAAGCGGTATTTGAAAAAATCGAGCCGTTACTGAACGATGGTCGCCCAGCGCGTGCTGCCAACCTTGACGACGACGAGAAAAAACTGATCAAAAGCTATGGCTTGATCACGTTGAAACCGACCATGTATATCGCCAACGTGGCTGAAGATGGCTTCGACAACAATCCGCATTTGGATGCAGTGTTGGCTTTGGCGGCGTCTGAAAACGCGATTGTTGTGCCAGTCTGTAACCAGATCGAAGCTGAAATTGCGCTGCTCGAAGAAGACGAAAAGGCTGAGTTTTTGGAAGCCATCGGCATGGAAGAAGCAGGCTTAAATCGGGTGATTCGTGCCGGTTATTCGCTGCTGGATTTGCAGACGTATTTCACTGCTGGTGTGAAAGAAGTGCGTGCATG